>JAKLZD010000052.1 GCA_024256245.1 Candidatus Methylarchaceae archaeon HK01M | reverse complement strand
ATACCATCTATTCTTATTTCAGCAGAACGCCCACTAGATGTTGTAGAATAGCCGGCAGTCTGGATCTTGAGAGATGCTATTCTAAGCCCTCTTGAGATAGGGCCTTGAGCAATATCCACGTTCGTTATCCTGTTGTAAGGGACTATCCCTGTTTTCTTGAACCAGACTCCCCTTCTCCATGTCATCTCACTGTTAGTAAGTTTATAGATCATCGTATCATAGAATCTTGGAATCCAGTAAGCTGTGAAGATCAAGATAACCAGTATTGGTAATAAAATGCCAAGAGTGACTATAACTACGACTATAAATGGAGCGAAGATCATTACAGGGATATACCATGTTAGAACTACAATTGGAATTACTAACATCAAATAGATGAAATAGAGCCTTTTAAATTGTGGAGCAGGTTGAAATTCTTCATCAATTCTTATTTGAGTTTCTTTCAAGTCTATAATCTTTTAATTGTATTATCGACAAGGGTTAATAAGTTCTTTCATAAGAACCATAAAAGATCGATCTGTGGTGCTGTAATGATGCCCAAAATGTTAAAGAGAGCATTGGAGAAAGTTCTAACGATTGATGAAATTCGACAACTATACAGTAGCTTTGATATAATTGGGGATATAGCCATTATAAAGATACTCGAACCTTTACTAGAACTTAGGAAAATTATATCACCGATCTTTTCTTAAAATTCAACTCCACAAAATATATTCTGGTATCCTTTATAATCAGGAAAATGAGCTCTAAATCTCTCTAAGCTGTCACATAAGCTATATCATCTACTAATTCGATATCTAATTTCGAGTTTGTGAAAGATTGTTTATTCCAAAGATTGCATCCATAACATCTAGCAAATGATTCTGGAAGAGGCGTAGTATGAATATATAATTCATATATCATTATCCAAAAGATTTAGCAAAGTCGATCTATATCGAGGTTGCGGTGGATCTGAGCGTGATCTTGAAGTGAAACGTATAACTATTAGCATAAGAAATTCCATAATTTTCGCTTTATTGTCTCGCATTATAATACTAGATATTCAAGAAATTAAGAGTTCAGTATTGTGTTGGGGCATATGGATAAATATCCTTGATATTTATCATGGGCTAATAAAGAATATTAATAAATCAAATTATATCATATTAGGTGAAGATATATTGAGTGCTGAAGACCAGATTAGGACGACTGCTGAAGAGCTTTTGAAGGTATTGTCCATCAAGAATGTTATAGGCGATCCCATGGAGATAGAGGATAAAATACTCATCCCAGTTACTAAGGTGGGCATGGGCTTCGGTGCTGGTACAGGTGAAGGCACGGGCGGAAAGGGCGAAGGAGGGAAGGGTGGAGGAGGCGGTGGAGGCGCAAGCGTCGACCCTGTAGCCATGGTGGCCATCTTTAAAGGAGTGTCAGGACCAGAAGGTGTCAGTGTACTACCTCTAGCTAAACCAAGCCCTTTAGCTAAATTACTTGGTGAATCTTGTACTGCGATGATGGAGAAGTTCGGTAAAAAACAAGAAAATCAAGAAGCATGTTGTAAGTAAGCTTCCAACTAAGCGTAAAAGGCTGAGAGAAAGATACTACGAACAGAGACAAGCGCAGTAAGCTGACGGATGCCGATAATCTGGGAAAAAGTTCAACCTTTTGGACCCTTTTTCCTAGAAGTTGATACTATAGAGAGGACGTCCCTATCCTTGATGACGTAATCTGATGGTAACCTAAGCCCGCTTCTAGCATCTATGGCGTAGAGTAGACCTCTTGCGAGGTCTGAATGAACCTCTTTTGCAAGATCGAATACAGTCGATCCAGAGGGCAGTAAGTATACATCAGGAAGCACGTTACCCTTTTTGTCGGATAGCTTTTTGGAATCGTATACAGGGTAAACGCTATTCATTCTGAGTAATTTGAATACTGCAACGTTCATAGCAAACTGCACACCAGTCCTCATGTACTCACCTAATACTGCCTTCCGAATATATCTCAGAGCCCACTTCTGTCTATCGGTAAGTGCTGAGTGATTAAGAATCTCGAACCTCTCTTCCCCTGGAACATACTTGATGAAACCTTTCTGTTCAGCCCTTCTCAGCGTCAATTCAGCCTCAGCGCTAGCAGGCACTACAATCATATCTGAATATTCATCTTGGATGCGCTTAAAATTCTCAGCAGAGGTGGGGAGGTCCATCTTATTCGCAAGTATCAACGTCGGTTTGGAGATATCCCTCAGCATCCATGCGAAATCCTTAGTAGCTTCTTCAGACCAGTTATCAAAATCTCTAACCTCAAGCTTCGTCTCGGATAAAGCCGTCTTCACATGGCTCTCTTTTATTCCTATCCCCCTCAGCACTTCGACCATGGCTGAAGGTAGTTCGATTCCAGACTTCGCCAACTTTGAGATTCTACTCCTATTACCTTCGATAAGTTTAAGATACCACATCACAAGCTCTTCTTCTATATCACCTATATCTGCAAGTGGATCCCCTATTCCTGGCTCAGTAATCCTCCCCCCAGCATCTATACCGCCAGAGGCATCGACTATATGTAATAGAGCATCTGATTGAGCGGCTACAGATAAGAACTGGTTACCCAGACCTTTTCCTGCCCAAGCCCCCTTTATCAATCCTGGTAGGTCTATCAGCTCGATAGGTATAAAGCGCCAGCCTTCTATGCAAAGAGAGTTCTTTGGGTTGTCATCGACTTGGAACTCCCTATGAACGCACAAAGTTACAGCATTACCGGTACCTAAATTAGGCGCTTTAGTAGTGAAGGGATATGTGGATACCTCAGCAGATCTAAGCGTAGCCGAGTTAAAGAAAGTTGTCTTGCCAGTGTTAGTCTTACCGATCAAGCCTATCTTTATAGGCATATCTAAAAACCGTTAACTCTTTATCAGAGATAGCTTAAAAACATACCTCCTTATACTGAATTGGGCAATAGCTTGAACAAGAGATTTTCTATAACGAGTAAGAACGGCATATCGATCGAATATAACGAGATGAAGATAGTTTTAGATCCACATAAAGCATCAGATGGAGACGTGGTTTTTATATCTCATGCACATATAGATCATATGCATACCCCAAAGAGAGGGACGAAAGTTCTAGCATCAAAAGAGACTGCCTTCCTTGCAAAGGAGAGGAGTTTTGATCTAGGGGAGACTGAACAAGAATTGGATGGTTTTCAACTTATAGATTCGGGGCACATTCTAGGTTCACGTGGGCTATTAATAAATGAAGATATCTTCTATACAGGAGATTTCATTACGAGGCCCAGGGCCTTCCTAAGCAGATGTCAGAGTGTTAAATGTAAGACATTGATCATCGAATCCACTTACGGTAAGGACTACTTCTATTTCCCTCCGTTAACCAAGATTTTAAATGAAGTCAATAGGCTGATCTCTGATCTTTTCTCTCAAGGTATACCAGTTGTATTGATGGGCTACCCCTTAGGTAAAGGGCAAGTTCTATCTTATCTTTTCTCAAGCTGGGATCCTATTTATGTACACGAAACGGTACAAAAGATGAATGATGCTTACATTAAAATGGGGGTAGACCTTCGAAAGTTCGTGTCTTATCGAGAAGCAATTGATAAGGGTTTGTTAAGGAAGAAACCATGGATTCTGATCGCCCCTATGACCAGTCGAAGGAAAGATTTTGTTAGATTGTTGAAGAAAAGGTTCAATGCAGTTACTGTAGCATTCAGTGGCTGGAGTGTTTTGACTAGCTATAAATATGCTATGTCCTACGATTATGCTTTCCCTCTTAGCGATCACTGTGATTTCGACGAACTGGTCAATTTTATCAAAGATTGTGAGCCAGAAAAAGTATATACCGTTCATGGTTTTTCCTCAGAGCTTGCATCACATCTAAGAGAGCGAGGTTACGATGCTATTCCTCTTTAAAGCTTAGATTTATAGAATCTAGGGCTCATTCTTTAAGGGAGTACTGTCAGCACTAAGATATAGACTTCATCTTCATGACTTTCTCAAATGATAGCCCCATCGATGCTACTCCTATCGACCCTGTTGTAATAATGAAGGTATTGCTTAACAAGTGGCTGACGATCGCTGTTGTAAATATCAAGTTAATATTAGATAGACCTAGTCCGATGAAGATGGCCATCCAAAATGCCTCATAAGTGCCTATATAGCCTGGCGGGGCAGGGAGGATGAATGATAACTGTACCAGCATACTTCCAAGTAGGATTATGGTTATAGGAACGTCATAGTTAAAGGCTTTGAATATCAAGAAGGACGACAAAGAAGCCATGCCCCATATAACTAGAGTCGAGATCAAGGTGAAGAATAGTGCTGAGAAGTTATGGCTTAGGCCCTTTGCCCCATCTATTATAGACTTTGAAAAATTGATGATTTTTTCTTGCCATTTATATGGTAACTTTGGTATTGCTAAGATGACCCTTTTAATTAAACCAAGCAAACGCCTATCATACTTAGTCCCGAGTAGCAAACCCATCAAAGCTATTACTACAAATATGCCGACGATTTTAAGGGAATCCATAAACCAATTTGGCATGTTTATTTCTTTAGGAATTAAGAAGATTCCTATCAAACCTAGTAGTGTTATCCCAAAAAGGTCTAAAACTCTCTCGACGGCGACAGATGACAAGGTCCCAAAGAAGCCCGTCTTCTCCTTCCCATCCATTGCAAAGGCTCTTACAAATTCGCCACCTAGCCGCAAAGGGATGAGTGCATTGACCATAAAGCCTACCATGGTTATCCAAAAAGTACTAGAGAGCTTTACAGATTTCTTTATGGGAGTTAGAAGTATCCGCCAACGCCATGCCCTGATCAAGAAGAATGGCACCATTAATAGAAGATAATATACGAGCCAGATAGGGGATGAGGCTATAATAGCATCGTAAAGTTTCCCAAGATCGACTTGCAATACTATAAAAATCAGAAGGATGAATCCCAAAAGCATGGATAAGATGACCTTTAACTTCAAAACTACTTCCGCCCTAAGCTTTTATATGAATATAAATATAAGATTTGGGGAATTGGATTCTATCTAAAGCTTCTGTCAAAATTTTCATAAACAAGATTACGATTGATCAAGCGTCGATTGATCCGATTTTCCTGCTAATGTAGGTATCTTGGGGAAATCTTCTTTCATCTTCTGTTCAGC
>JAKLZD010000022.1 GCA_024256245.1 Candidatus Methylarchaceae archaeon HK01M | reverse complement strand
AAACTGAAAAAAGCTTTTGGTAGATTCTAGGGTCATAGCCAAGCTTACTTCTTCCACAAATCCTTCATTCGATAGAACAATCAACAACTGATGGGTCTAGTGCATTGTCCTGACTCCATTAAATCTCAAGCTTCATCTATTGCTGTCTGATTACAAGAGCCGAAAATTGAGCAAACAGCATACTCGTTACTCTGTCCACTTTCTCTTATCTCCTTCCAGAAGCCCCCTTCCTAAATGTACATCGTCTATATGCTTACTCAAAGTCTCACAGTCAGGAAACTTCGAACCGCACCAAGGACATCTTATCTCTTCTTCTGTCTTCTCCTCTACCAATTTTTAATCTCCTTTAATGGAAAATTTATCGGCAGATATTTAAATTCAATTTTGATGTTTCCAAAGGTCTATGTTATAAATCGGCAGTCCCAGTAATAGCTATTAATTTAAACGGACTAGATTCTGAAGGTCTTCCCCAAATCGAGTCAATTCTTCTATTTGTCTTATCCTGCCCTTAGTGGCTTTAGCTATTTCTCTTCTGAAGAATAGATCTATCTTTTTATTCTTCCCTTGTAAGATGATGGCCGCCTTTTTTGTCAAGACCCTCCCCTTCCTGTCCAGATCAAGAAGAAGTATGACCTTCCTATATTTTTCAGCTTCGGAAGATAACTCGATCAAGCTTCTATTATGGCATAGTTGAAAAGTTTTCCCCTTGAACCCTATCGATTCAAGAGCTTCAGCATCATGTTGCCCTTCAACTACAACCAATGCTCCATTCTTACTTTCATCATTCAACTTACGTACAAATAGTGTTAAAGCTTGAAGGATATCTTCTTCAAACTTGGAATCTCTCATGACTTATTACCTTATGGAAAGAACGATAAGATAATTTATAGATTTCATAAATAAATATTATCTTTATAAGTATAATGAATACAGATGACTAAGATGTCTAAGAGGATTCTATTCGTCTGTACGGGTAACATGGATCGAAGTCCCACAGCCGAGACCCTTCTTAAGGGGAGGGAGGGCTTCGTGGCTCTCTCGGCTGGAACATGGATGAAGGCGCTTAGAAGAATCTCAAAAAGCCTCATAGAGTGGAGCGACTTAATCTTCGTCATGGAGGAACGCCACAAGAAGTCCATTCTAGCCTTAAAGCCGGAAGCCGAAAAAAAGGTAATCGTGCTAGACATACCTGACGTATACCTGAGAGATGATCCAGAACTGATAAAAACATTAAAAACAAAACTAGAAGAACACCTAAAAATACATTGGTGATTTCTCTTTAATCAGAATTTGGTATTAGGCATGACAACCATATACACGATTGGTTATGGAGGCCGAAAGATAGATTCCTACAAAAATCTGCTAAAGGAATATGACTTCGATATTTTTATGTATGTAAGACGCTTTCCGAATATTAATAGTTGAAAGAGGAATTATCGACGCTTGAAATAAATTACATTTTCATGGGTGAAAAGTTGGGTGGATTTAAGAGAGGATGTTACCAGAAATATGTGGGAACAGAGAAGTATAAAGAAGGGATAAATAGACTCATCGAACTGGCTAAGCTAGGCAATCTTGCCATCACGTGCAAAGAGAGGAGATTGAAGGGTTGGCCATAGAAGATATATCATACGGAGTCTTGAGGAGAGGGGGAGTCGAGGTTATCAACATCAGATAATTTGTTTGCCAACTACATTCAATGACCTTTATCTAAACAGAGCCAACATCGGGAATCGTAACTGATTTCTTAGTCATGTCCAGACAAGCTCAAAGATACAATGACTTTATGGTTCTCAACTTACAAATAAACTCAATTTATCAACCTAATATCCTCAGCAGTTGCCAGTTCTGCTATATCAGTTCCTCCTTGATTAATCCAGCCAATCTTTCGATATTCTCGATGGTTCTGCCTACTTGGAACTTCCGAACTTCATATAATATCCTATTCATCTTGGTAGTTAGTCTTTCTGGTAGGAATGGATAGATATCTTGAACTTGAAGAGGTTTGGACGGCTCTTTGTTCAAAGCGATGGCAGAGCATAACTGTTTGAGACAGGAAACGACAAATAAGACTTTCATGGATCTATCTCTCTTGGCCAATAACCAAGTGGTGGCATACTCATCCGATGGTGTGAGTAGATAGTCAACATAGGCTCTCTGGTCCTTTTCAAAGCCCCTAGAGGAGAGGAGCCTTGTTACTTCATAATCTTTCACTGCAATCGATGTGAGATAAAGTAGATTGGCGACATACTCTTTAGACATATTCAACTTATCAAAGGCTTCTGGTTTTGGAAGGAGGTAATAGCCGACTTCACCGTGTAGGACTGCATGCCCTACTTCGTGCCTCAAGGCGCCCACAAAGACTTGTTGGGGAAGTTGGTTGAGCCTCTCCATACTGACTGAGATCCTTGGTATTCCCCTCCAAGCATCATGCATGGCAATGAAATCATCGTCAAATCGGTCCGACACCACTCCAGATTTACGATGCTCCTGCTGGAGGTAGGCACTTAAGGATGAGCTTCTCTCAAATAGTAAAACATCTATCAGCTCCCTATCATGAAGCTGTAGTCGATCGAACGTCTCATGGAAAATGTTAAGGATCAAACGGTTTTCATTCTCAGATATGGCGCCGAATTTTGTGAGGACGATACGTACCAAGATTTTTCATGATTTATTAATGATCGAGACTATTAAAGAGATGCTGAGGCAATTCTGAAAGGAGAGCATTATAAGAGGTGATCGTCAATTAACAATGTAAGAAAGGACTTTATAGGTGAGATTAAAGAAGTTTTGATCAAAATTCGATCGATGGCTACTATGATTAAAGATTCTTTGAAAATCCCTTAAACTCTAATTAGATTACTTTATCAACTATTAGAGGTACTGAACATTCCTTTGATCCATGAGGGGGGTGATCGCCACAGAGCATGATCAAACTACCGATTTTACAAGCCTTGAAAATCTCCAAGACTTTATCATCTATGCATTTGATTGCTTTTAAGGTGTAACCCAGCTTATCTATAACTCTTAGATGTGAGACAATGAACTGATAATCTTCTCTTATTACATCTATGGTCGCTTCCTTAGTGATTCTATCGAATTCGATCATATCTTTTCTATCTTTCATTGGCTTGATGATGTCGATTAGTCCATCAAAAGTTAGGGCACCCTCTTCCTCCATGACTACAGCAGATTTGATGTCTTGCTCTGATGCTTTTTCTAGTATAGATTTGATATGGCTCCCATAAACATCCCCTGTACGGTATATCTTGTGCGTCTTAGGTTTTCTTCCACAAAGGATCGAAGCTATAGCGGGTGTAGTTTTGTCAGCATTTGATTTACATCTATAAAGTCTCCCATCATGGCCCATTTTACTAATGTTTCTAAAGAATCTTCTTGATTTGAGATACGATAAGTATCCAAAACTGTCTATAATTATTAATATCAGGTTCCTACAACTTTTTCCATACTCTAAAATCTCCTTTAAAGGCTTTCCTTCAACGTGAAAGGGTATGCCAAGTATTTCAGCGATGGTAGGTGCAACATCTATCTGCTCAAGGTCGTAACCTCCAAAGCATCTTCTCAGCATTTGAATATTTCCCTCCTAACTTTTGTCTTGTACTGCCGTCTTTGAAATGATATAAAACTTAAAAAAGAATTCGAACTAATGATCAGGCGTCCATTCTTGACTAAGGCATTAGTGTTAATCGCCCCAGGATTCGAGGAAATAGAAGCCTCAACAATTGTGGACATCCTCAGAAGATGTAATATAGAAGTAACAATGGCTGGTTTAAAGCCAGATGT
>JAKLZD010000108.1 GCA_024256245.1 Candidatus Methylarchaceae archaeon HK01M | reverse complement strand
GAATCTTTTATTGGATAACTTGACATTTTTGTTTTTAATTTACGATATAATTATTGTGAGTAAGGTCGATATTAATTTTACTTCAAGTCCTGGTCGAACTCAGTTTAATTTTCGCATCACTTCAAAGAAGTTAAGTTGATCTTATGTAATCCTTAATCATATTCACAGTATTCTTAACACCATCAAATTTGTTGGCTATGCTCTTCAACTTCTCAACATTTCTTACACACCCATCTTCTATAATCGAAGAGATGGCCTCCTCAATCTTTTCAGGAGACAGATATCTTTGATCCATCGACGTACCTATGCCGAGCTTTAAGACTTTTTTTGCATTGCTTATCTGCTCACTATGAGTACTGATGGGGATCGTGACCATAGGTTTACCGAACAAGATCGATTGAGCTATTGTCGAATGTCCAGCTCTAATGATAACTAAATCAGCTAAAGCGAATAACTCATCTTTGATGGGACACCATTCATAATACACTCCTCCATCAAATTTTATCGCCTCAGACTTGCCCCCTAACACGCCCTCTGATATCACAAAATTATACTTCCCGCCATAAATTTTTGCCGTCTTTAATACCGTCTTTACAATTTTCTTTTTGGTTGGAGAAGGTCCACTGATCTGGGCGAATACAGTTGGCCTTTCTTTCTTTATGTTAAGTTCTTTAGAGATTCTCTCCAAATCTCTTTCATCAATGACTGGTTTTTGGACCATAAAACCGACATAACGAAACTTCCCTTTAATCGACCCAACCCCCCAAAGGTTTCTCTCTGAAATTGTGTAAGGAGGTGGCAGATCGGGCAGAATTATCCCCTTACAAAAAGACCAGAGCTTCCCCAAGATTTCAGCATCGATGTCTTCTAAAACTGGTAGAATCCTTCTCTTTCTTGTAGAGAATAAAATCCTGACCTGATTTAGTATCACAAAAGATGGCAATCCGAGCAATTTTGCAGCCAAGACACCTGAAAGTCTGGAATCAGATAGAACAAGATTGGGAGCGAGAGACCTCATCTCCGCAATTTCAAGCATCAATTGATGCACAAAATTCTTGAAAGCAGGTAAAGCTTCCCTTGAGACGGTAGAGACGGAAAGCTCTCCTTTTTCATTCCATTTTACGTCTACTAAAGGTACTATATTACAGTTAAATCCCTTATCTGTTAGGTAGTTTGCAACTTCAAAAGAAGAGGAGAACCTGACCTCTGCTCCATCCTTCTGTAAACTTTTGGCAATCAGCATCATCCTGTTTGCATGGCCTAAGCCCGAGCCGAAGATGGGCATGTAAACGCGTCGGACCAAGGGAAAATTCCCTTTATGTCTTCTTCCTAATTACTCTACCTCTTGGCTCAACTTCCTCGAATATTATAGCTTGAAATTTATAGATCTTAGTATCGGGCGAAAGCCAAGTATCGGGTGTTGCTCCAGCCTTCATGCATGTGTGAGATAGAAACTCTCTAACATCCCAGTTGTACTCTACTGGAACTTGGGGGAGGAGCAGACCACTGCCCCGCGGCCATCTGACGATCAAACCATCTTCTCCTACCTCGATCTTTGATGGATACTCTTTTGGCGATATCACGGTTATGATTTCTGGAGGGGTTAGGACGCTAACCTCGATAGCCGCCTCATCGAGCTCATCCACTGAAAGAGGCTCAAACCTAGGGTCTTCAACAGCTGCAGCAATTCCTGAGTCAATGACAGCCTCAATCAAGGGCTCATCCGGGTATGGGTGACCGATGCATCCTCTAAGCTGTCTTTCACAACCATCAAATTTATTGATCGTAACGAAAACTCCAGACTTCTCATATAATTTTTCTGGTAGATCTTTAGGTAATCTAATCCTCTTGCTCTCTCTAACAAAAGTCTCTATAGCATCTCTTGCAATCTTTACCAAGAGCTTCCCTTCATCATCACTTATCTTCAAGGCCTCTCAACTCTAAAGGAACATATACTCTGATTTAAATTTGTTAGAGTCTCTGCCTGACCCTTTCTGAGAGTTTCTTGAGCCTTTTCCAGTGCCCTCCCATCCAATATATTTTGCCACAATTAACGCAAGAATAGAAACGATCATGGCCCTCTATCACACGCTCTGGAATTCGACTTCCCAAACTATCTTTATCGATCTCCTTTATCTCACCGTTGCATAAAGAACATCTCGAACTTTCTGGATCGAGCTCTGGGGTCAACCCGAAGCTCTTGAATACAGTAACTATTCTATCCTCATCTTCCTCTCCTGATATCCAGATAGACTTTAATCTATTCGATACGGCTCTTTTGTGAAGATCCTTATCGGAAGTTAAGATAACTCTCCCATCCCTCTTTGCGATTGCTAAAATCTCTTCATCAAGGCTTTCAGCATCATAAAGAACATCGAATCCATAGATTCTCAGCTTTCTAGCCAAGGTTCCCAGCATACTGTCTGCTATAAATTTAATATCAACCATGTAGAATCTTTCCTGCCTTTTTTGATGAAACTATCTCCCCATCCAAGAAGACCGCTCTGCCTCTGATGAAGGTAGCATGAACACAAGCCTTGACCACCATACCATCAAAGGGGGAGAACTTAGATTTTGAAAAGAATTTGTCTGAATCTATTTTTCTCTCGCTCTTTAAATTGATCATTGTGAGGTTCGCCATCCTCCCTACCTCGATCTTTCCAGCATCAGGTAAAGAGAATCTCTCTGCTGGGTTTATCGTAAAAGCATCGATTACCCTATCTAGAGTGAGTAGACCATCTCGTACCAGAGTGAAGAAGATTGGTACGGCCGTCTCGAGACCGGGGAAACCAGGACTCCCCCCATCCTTCTCTCCTAATGTATGAGGAGCATGATCCGTAACAAGGATGTCCACATCTCCCTTCGATATCCCCTTTAATATCGCTTCCATATGCCTCTTTGAACGCAGAGGAGGCTCGACTATCGATTTCTTGCCCAACTTCTCAAATACTTCATTCGTAAGGACTGTATGGTGGGGTGTTGCCTCACATGTTACATCGACGCCCTTTCTCTTTGCGCTCTTGATTTTATTCAAGCCTTCGAGGGTGGAGACGTGGCATATATGTAACTTCCCTCCAGATATTTTTGAAGCCCTTATCACCATATCTATCGCCCTCTCTTCAGCTTTTATGGGATGAGATCTTGCATGAAGTTCTGGTGATAAATCGCCCTTGAACCGCTTTATCATATTAGGGTCTTCTGCATGCACAGAGAGAACTATACCTGCCGATGATGTCTTCTTGATCAACTCAATAATCTCTCTCTCTGTAGAGTATCTCTCGTAGTCTAGAGGCTTTGACATGTATATTTTCATAGCTATACAACCAGAATCTACCAAATTGTCTACTTCCTTAGGGCTCCTAGGCGTTGCGTAAAAGCCTACATCACAAAATAGATTTCCTTCAGCCTTCTGAATCCTTGCTCTAACGATCTCCGGCGTCATTGTGGGTGGCTTGTTGTTTGACATATCCAATACAGTTGTGAATCCGCCTGCTACCGCTGCTGTTGTGCCAGATGAAAAGTCCTCTTTGTAAGATAGCTCAAAATCTCTGAGATGGGTATGGACGTCTATGAAACCTGGGAGCAAAAGCCTCCCCCCAGCGTCGAATGTTCTTTCAGCCTTTTTAAGAGCGCTCTCCTTACCTATCTTGGCGATCCTATCCCCTATTATGGTTATGCCGCCCTCTAATATCTTGCCCTTAACCCATACCTTTGCATTGACTATGTTTATAATTTCGCTCATCCTTTCTTTCCTCTAGTTCAAGAAATTTGAAAATATATCTTCTCATGTATAAATAACCTTTTTATAAGTAGCTGGTACCTTTGCCAAGGAATAGTTAAGTTACGATACGAAAACTATTTGGGTCGTACCTCTCAACCTCTTCTATACCCATTTACCTTGGAATAAGATCTAAACTTTATTCTAATTTTAATGTTAAACCTTCTCTTTCAATAATCTACTGTTTATAAAGGCATTATATTAAATATATTAAAAGGGCTCTTCAAGGAGTCACTTTCCTTCACGACATTCCTCGCATTGGAATTTTCCATCGTCTTCAACCAAGTAATCAGACCATTGATTGCAGATATCACAATAACCAGATATGTACCTCCTCTTCCTTATAGCTTCACCAGCCATGATGCGCGCTTTCTCAGATGTTATACCCATCATTTCAGGCATTATAGCCACTAGGTCTGATATAGTTATGATGCCCACCAACTTATTCTTGTAAGTCACACCAAGCCTCTTTATCCTTAAATTCCTCATAACCCTGGCCGCTTCTGTGACATCCTCATTACTATCAATCACATGTATGGGTGAAGACATGATATCCCTCACCAGTACTTCACTCGGCTTGAGGTCTTTTGCCACAGCTTTAAAAGTTATATCGCCATCTGTGACTATGCCTACAGGCTCATCACTTTCTGTGATAACTATGCTCCCTATCTTAAATTGGATCATCTTAAGTGCTACGTCCTTAGCCGTCTCAGTAGGTGATGCTGTAATCGCGGGGCTATTCATTACCTCCCGCACCAGCACTCTTGTTCGTATCGAAGGCTCCTCACTCACTTTCTTTCCCGTCCTTTATGGTATCATACTACACATTAATACTTTGCTCACCTAAATCCGCCAGCGTTATCATCCCCCCACCAGAAAGGGCCCTAGCTATATCATCTAAAGACAAAGCCTTAATCGATTGCAACTTTTCACCAGCGGTTTTGATAAGTGCCGCCTTAACCTTTTTTGCAGTTTCACCAATGGTTACTCTATCGGGTTCTATTACAACATACGCTAAAGAATTCTTTCTGACAGCACTTATCGGTCCTCCCATGATAACTATGCCTTGTTCCATCTTACGCACACCAATAGCAATCTTTATCTCTAAACCTTTTATGTAGTTCCTTTTCCCATCGATCAGGAAACTGCCCTTGGGCAAGTACATACCGCTTGGTGCCTGCATCTTCACTTGTTTCGGCTCTACATAATATACATCTATGGCTGCAAAACCTTCTCTCCATGCTCTGCTATAACTGGCAACTGCCTGAGCCGTCTCATTTATACTCCTCTCCATTTCAGGAGTAGCGCCTTTTAAGATAAAGAAGGGTGACCCCGAGATATCAGCATGAAAGACCAGATCGCGATCATTCATATGCCTCCTAATTATCACAGTATTTGAAGTGGCATCCCTGCCACCGATAGCAAGCAGTCCATCTGATGTTATGAACCAACGATACCTCTCAAACCAAGCCCTCTCCCTTCTCACCTTTCTCTCTTCTGATTTTATAGCTGCTTCACGTGCTTCAAACTTCTTTATAAGAGCATCTCTCTCTGCCGTCAGAATCTTCTTGGCCGACTCTATCGCCCTTACCTTCCTCTCCAAGCTCTTCGCTTCATCGTAGAGTCGTGAAACAAATGCCATGATAGAGGATTTTCTATCTTCTTTCAATGTCGAGCCTTTTATCGAGATGAATATTTTGTCACCTCTCGGTGTCAATTTATCGATTCCTAACTTAAGGATTCTATCCGATATAGCCTCCATGTCCTGAATGCCACTTGAAAGAACTTCATCTGAGAGCTTTTGGGCAGCCTTTCTGAGGGCTTCAGCCTTGACTAAAATATCTTCTTTTTGCCTTCTTTGTTCCTCTAAGGCATAGTTCATCTCATTTATCTTTCGGTTCAAAGGTCTGAAAGAGATTTCATGCTTTCCAGCCATTATCTCCTCTGTAAATACCTCATCTATCGCTTCAAGATAAGATGAGCGAGTTCTAACTTCTCTCCCTTGATAAGATAAGAATTTGAAAGGCGCAGCATCTATGGGATGCCCATCCTCCAGTACTACTATTGGCTCAGCATCATCTGCCTCAACAAGTTCGGCTATCTCCTTTATCTTCCCAAATACTCTCTGAATATCATCCTTTGTGAGATTAGTCCCCAAGGCTTTAGGATCTATCTCGGCTCTTGCCAGTATCTCTTCCACATACTTCTTTGAAAGGGAAAGTTTTCTGCCCAACCATCTTGAAATCTCAAGTTTTGAATTCAGTAATGGGATCAAATCATCTAGGGATAGAGAGCTTAAGATCAAGCCTTTCGATGGAGGGAGGGCATATCTTTTACCTAAGGATATTTCTCTATGCCTCACCTTTAATTTCTTGAGTGCTGATATGATCCGACCCTCTTCATCTGTAAGGATTATATTCCCCCCACCAAAGAACTCTCCAATAAGCTTCCGCAAACCCTCAGTAGCGCTTAAATTTAATATCACTATCCTCTCCCCTCCAGGTTGTTCTATCCTTGATACCTTAGCCCTAACTAAATTCCTCCTCAAAGTCGGTGTTATCCCCGATGGTTCCTTTGGCTCTACTAAGTATCTTGAAAGCCATAAGCCTTTGCCTGCTGATAATGCCAACCTCTTCTCAGGTTTTTCACCATGATGCAATTTTAAGAGGATCGTATCTTTATCAATCTGGTATAAATTACTTACATAATATTCTGTAAGAATTTTATTCAACTTTTTTACTATGTGCTTAAGCTCTATGCTCGATAGCTCCAAATCTAGCAATAGTAGAGATGGATGATAATAATATATCCTTTCAATATGTTTAAATTTCACAAATTAAAATTTCTTGGTGCGTGATGGCACTGAACAAGATTAATCCGATTGATCAGCTCTTCTGGACTCGTGTTTCCTTAGGAATAGCAACAGGCTTTTTATCAGGTTTGATGGGCTTTCTTGGAAACGAAGCTTATAAAGGATTGTTACTCGCCCTTATAGCTTATATTATATCATACTTTACGGCCAAATACATCATAAAATTGAATCTTCCTCCAAAAGAATCTCATAAGATTCTGACTACTGGCATAGGTAGCTTCATCGCTCTCTGGCTCTTCACATGGATCATCTACACCACCTTCTTCACTCATCCGATCTAGTCTGTCTTTGTAAAAAGTTGATGAATTTGATCCAAGTCTTAAAATAATCTCTATCAAAATTATCATTCGATGTGGATGAGAGTCTGCTCTTGAGTAACTTACGTAACTTCTTCATTTTTTCAAGATCAAGGTCGTTCTCCTTAGAGAAGTTGATGATTCCCTCAATGGCAAACTTGACACCTGGGCCGATGTCTAAACCTTGGCAACCATCCGATGGCTTAATCAGGCCTCTAGCATCTGAGTATCTTCTTTCTAGAATGGACGTAAAACACATCTTTATCCTCCCATGATTCTTCTTATCAATACCGACCATTATCAACTACCCCCATTGAGTTTATCTTAAAGTAAGCCGTCGCTCTATCGATCGGTGGCTGAACAAGTCTCGCACTCATACCATGGGGCTCTTTAGACAAGTGCACTCTTATATGGGCCCCTTGAGATGCAACATTCCCCCCTGTCTCCACCTCATAGTTTCGATCGTCTTTGATCCTACTTCTAACAGTATTGGTGACTACCACTGCCACGCCCTCCCTGAGGGCTAATGAGCATAGGTCGTGCAGATGTTTGGCCAAATTGGATTGCTTATCGATGGCCCTCTCTTCTCCTTGATATTCGAAGGTGAAATTGTCTGTCAGTGTATCTATGATGAGCAATCTGACATTAAAGGGAGCAACTTTTAGCCTTTTAGGTACATCTATCTGCTCACGTACACTTCTTGCTTTAACAACCATTATTCTCTCGAATATATCCCCTTTTAAGTTCATGTGATGCGCAATCTCCATTATCCTCTCAGGCCTAAAAGTTCCTAAAGAATCTACAAAGATCGCCCCGCCCTCCTCATCTAAAAGTTGTACCGCCACACAAAGTTGGAAGCATATCTGGGTCTTTCCAGTATTGCTGGCGCCGAAGAAGTCTGTTACAAAACCTGTTTTTATGCCACCATTTAACATTCTATTTAACGACATCGCTCCTAAGGATATAGTTTTAGTCTTGAACTTTTTGGTAAAGGTTAATTTTTTTATAATATGATCCAGAGCATAATTCAATCTTTAATTCAATTTACTTCGTTAAATCATCCTTAAAAAATTAATTGTTAATCCTCTCATACTTCCTTTAAACACCAAGAATTTAAGAGATTAGAAAGAAAAGAGAAAAAGTTGAGAGCTATTCTGCCCCCCTCACGCCCCCCTTTCAAACAGCAAGTTATGATTGTTATTTTATGACATCGGTCCCGCACCCATGCCAGCCGTTTGATAGGTGTGAAGACGCCAGCCATTCTTCTGCCATTCCTCAATGGTTTTACCGATATCCTTCCGATGCTTAACTTCCACACATTCATATTCTTTCAACTCGTCCACCTCTACAATTAGTAACAATCTATAGATTTATTTTTTTCTTGCTCAATCTATTCCAATTATAATACTGTTTGGCAGTCAAGAAATATAGATATTTAGATTTGCGTTTAGAATACGATAGACTTTTATTTCAGAAGTCATAGAGTGAAAAGGACGAGAACTGAGGGAATCATCTATTGTCACAAACTATAAAGAAACCTTTAGTAGCCCTTCAAAAGGCTATTAATAAGCGCGTTGTGGTGCGACTGAAGAGCGATAATGAATATAGAGGTAAGATGTCCAACGTAGATTCATACATGAATGTAATCTTGGAGAATGCAGAGGAATATAACGACGGTACTCTCTTGACCAACTATGGAAAAGTTGTTATACGAGGGAACAACGTCCTTTTCGTCCTGATAGAAGAAAACCTTTAAGCGGGAGATACCATGGAAAAAAGGTCTATCCATGTCGAGCAACTTAGGAATATTGCCATAAAAGATCTTAATGTAGAGATCGTAGAACGTAAAGGTAAGGGGCATCCCGACAGCCTTATAGATGGAGCATCTGAATCCGTCTCCAGAGCGCTATGTGAATACTACGATCAGAAGTATGGAGTCATCCTTCATCATAATGTCGATAAAGGCCTTTTAGTAGGTGGGCAGTCAAACCCTAAATTCGGTGGTGGAGACATTATCGAACCCATATACGTCATAGTAGCAGGAAGGGTAACTAATTTTGTAGTAAACGATAACAAGATAGAGCCGGTACCTGTGGGGCGACTTGTAATCTCCTCAATAAAGAAATTCTTCAAGTCGAGTATGAGGTTTCTCGATTCAGAGAAACATTTAATCGTAGATTACAGAATGAAGCAAGGGTCAGCAGATCTTGCCCATATATTCAAAAAATCTCTTAAAATCCCCTTATCTAACGATACATCTGTAGGTGTCGGTTTTTCACCTTTGACCCCTACAGAAAGGCTTGTGCTGGAAACTGAAAAGTTACTAAATTCTGAGAAGCTAAAGAAGGAGATCCCCGAAGTAGGCGAGGATATCAAGGTCATGGGTTTAAGAAGAGGTAAAGAGATCGATCTCACGATTGCTGCAGCTATGGTAAGTGGCCTCATACCTGACAGAAACCACTATATCAACGTTATAGAAGACGTCGGGAAGAGGATCGAAGATTTCTCATCTAAGATAACAGATATGGGTGTCAAACTTAAGATCAACCCTGCAGATG
>JAKLZD010000062.1 GCA_024256245.1 Candidatus Methylarchaceae archaeon HK01M | reverse complement strand
TTAGAGCTTTAATTCAAAAATCAGATATAATACTAGCTGATCAAAACTTAATAAAGTTGCTTTCAAGATATTTTAAAGTGTTATATTTGCTTTTTTTCACAGCTCATCTAAGAGATACTATATTGTTAAATATTTCGTGGCTTACTTCTATTGAACAAAAATTCCTTGAAACCATTGGCCTCTCCCTCGATGATTACAAACCATTGAACGTCAGGATTGGAGTATTATGGGAACCATATATGCAAGCAATCACTTGGAATTGTTTGCGCTCTTCTTTTGAATGATTGTAAGTTAAGAGATTGATAAAGGCACTACCCTGCCGCCCACCCTTTCCCTAGTGGCCCATACAGCAAGGTATAGCAAGAGAATACACTGGAAGCAGGCTTAAAGATCAAATCTCAATGTAATCAGTTATTAACTAAAATTAAGCGAAGAGAACGCAATGATTAGGTTCAATCCTATAATTATATGTTATGGTTTGGTTGGCCAAGAAATACTATCCTTATGTAGCAAGATCGATGCTCCCCTTCCTTAAGAATAGGGCTGTCTCTGCAGTTAAGATCTTCTCCGGAAAGAGAGACCCTGTAAGAGATATCACCTCTATCTTCGTCCGATATGCCAAGTATAAGCCCAAACCTGTCTTTCTAACTATAGACTCAGAGGATCAGCTCTTATCTCTCGTTTTCGATCACTGCATAGATTTCATACCTTACGTACATAAAATAGGTGTTGATGAACCAGACTTCTTCATTCTGGATTTGGATGCAGGCTCAGAGGTGATGAAGAGCCCAATGGCCTTCGATTTCATAAAATACGTTACCTTGGAACTCTCAAACCTCCTTACAGAGTTAGGAGTTGAATCTATGGCGAAGTTCAGTGGTTCAAGAGGCTTTCAGGTATGGGCAAGCTTCGACAACAGTGAATTGAGAAGTAAAGGAGATGTATTCAAGATATATCGAGATATGACGATAGCTATACAGAGTATTTTGGAGGAAAGGCTCCAAGACAAGTTCGATTCCATGATTTCTATGTTCCCTGACATAGTACATCATGGTAGGAAGATGACAACATCGACTGTAGCCCATAAGAAAAAGAGAGCCCCCCAAATCTTGGTCGACTGGTCTTCACTAAAGCCTATGGGGGATATCAGGGCTCCTTTTTCGATTCACTATAAAACAGGTTTAACATCGATTCCTGTCCCATCAAAGAAAATTCTTCATTTTAAGATCGAAGAAGCATATCCCTTAAGGGTTATCAAGAACCTTGGTGTACATGAGAAAGCAGCGAAGATCAAAAAGTGTAACCCTCCAAAGCTAATTTTAAGTGGCCTATGATCCATCAGAAGTCTAGATAAACCATTCAAGATACGCCTTCAATCTCTCCATGTAACTACTTATCTCACTGGGCTTGAAAGACCTCTCATTAGTAACTATTCGCGTGACCAACTTTGGTGGAGTGATGTCAAAATAAGGGTTTCTGATACTTACTCCTGTCAAATCTTCGACTATCTCTGAACCATTCTTCTCCTCCAACTCAACCTTCATGCCTAGATAACTTTTCACATCGAATTTGTATGTTTCACATGTAACATAAAATGGTATTTTAGATTCCTTTGCCGCCAATGCTAATGTATATGTACCTATTTTGTTTATTATTGAACCGTCTGCCAGTATACTATCGGCACCGACAAGAGCAACATCGGCTTCAGATGTAAAATGACCTAAAGCAGAATCGATAATCAAAGTAACGGGAATCTTGAGAGATGAGAGCTCATGGGCAAGCTTCCTACCTTCATAAAGGGGTCTTGATTCAGTGACGATAATCCGAACACCTTTCACTCTTGATCGTTTTATGGCTTCTATGACCGTTGAGCTGTAGCTATGGGTTATTATGGTGGCCCTTTCTCTAATAAGTTCTGATACATTCGCAGCAGCCTTGAGCATAGCCTCCCGAGAGCTTTCAGTCAATTCTTCAGCCTTATAAATTGTAAATCTCTTCAAAGAGCTAAGATCTTTCTCTGAGCTCTCTAGGACATCGTGGATGGCATAGCTGATTATGTTGGTTAAGGGTGCCATGCTTGGGCGAGCTTCCATCAGTTCCATTCCAACCTGCTTCAGGTGCTTAATGAAATCATCTGCTGTTGTAGCATCACTCTCTTTCGCTACCAGCTTCAAAGTATCTAATGCTCGTCTCGATAACCAGCTGGCTCCATGGTTTCTATCAGCCTTGATCTCTTCGATTCTTCCTTTAACTCCTTCCATACTCGATTTTTCACTAATATTTTTTAAGTGACTTAAATAAGCTTATATTTTGAGGATGTAAGTTTAGGAATAGTCTATGAATACTTATAGCGTTCCCATGCTTGAAATATTGAACCTGTGGAAGAGCTATAATGGAAATCAGGCAGTCAGGGGACTGGACCTTGAAATCGAACGGGGCGAGATATTTGGGTTATTAGGTCCTAATGGAGCTGGCAAGACGACTACGTTAAAGGTCATGGTAGGGCTTTTAAAGATGGATAAGGGCGTTGTGAAGATCGATGGGTTAGACATCTCTGAAGAGCCGTATGAATATAAGAGGAGAATTGGTTACCTCCCTGAGAATCCTACTTTACCCGAATACTTGACAGCTGAGGAGTTCCTAGGTTACGTGGCGAAGATAAGGGATGTCCCACTGAATGAGATAGAAGATAGTACTGATTATTATTTCAAACTCTTCGATCTTGAGAGAAGGAGAAAGGATCTCATAGTATCCTTCTCAAGGGGGATGAAACAAAAGCTTGCCATATCAGCAGCTCTGATTCATGGACCTGATTTCTTGATCTTGGATGAACCTCTTGTCGGCATCGATCCAACAGGACAGCATCATGTCAAGAACATATTGAAGGAGATGCTTAAAGAAGATCGGTCTGTCTTGGTTTCAACACATATGCTCGACACGGTAGAAAGGCTTTGTGATAGAGTGAGCATAATTCATTATGGAAGAAACGTGGTCTCTGGAGACTTGGAAAAACTAAGAAGTATAAGCAAAACTGAGAAGGATTCAACTTTAGAGGAGATATTTCTGAAGTTGACTCAAGAGACTGAGGAAGTCTTTGATGAAAGACCAAAGCAGAGAAGATTTTTTGGATTATTCAGGAAGAGAAGATGATAGTTAAGATCAAGACGATTTTAGTATTCAAGATAAAGCAGTACTTCGGCCCAATAAGATCGTCCAAGTCTGGCCTAGTTCTGGGCCTCCTTGCATTCATAGGTATCAATTCTCTTGGACTTACCTTTGGAATGTTGGTAGATCTGCCTTTTCTGATGGAACTTGAACCTCTCATCAATTTCCTCTCAGCCTTCTTTGCCATCTACCTGGCTCTGACTTTAGTAATGAGCTTAAGAGGTGGTGTTACAGCTTTTCAAGCAGAACTTGACTTCATCTTCACATCAGCTATCAAGCCTAGACAGTACATCTTCTCAGACCTTCTTTTTCAATTCGTTGTTCTCCATGTCCTCTTTTCTCCCTTTATCTTCTTCATAATAGGTCTGACTTTAAAATCACTCATGGCTCTTACGGTTGCTTTAACCAGCGTTCTCGTCTACGAGCTCTATGTTGTTCTAACACTACTTGTTATGCAGACTCTCGGAATACTGAACCTTATCTCACCTTACAAAAAGACCAAAATCTTGATCGGTTTGATCATAGCTGCCCTTCTCCTGCCAAGCTTGAACTTCGTGAACATCTTCCCCATCGGATATTCTAGTCTGCCATACCCATCAACATTTGCAGCAAAAGCGATAGCCTATTTACTGGGACAAGGTCTACTTGAAGTATCGAGTATCCTTTTTCTAGGAGCTTTCATCACTATTGCTTTCATATTGTACTACTCTATCTCCAAAGAGAACCTCTTCTACTATATCAAGCCTAGCATTATGCTCTCCTTCGGAGAGAGCAGACCCCAAGCTCAAGCTATCAAACAGAGGAGCATGATCGAGAGATTTGGACCCCTAACTACTTTTCTGGCTTTAAACCCCTTGAAGGGGTCTTTGATGAGCTTTTTAACCAAGAAGCATCTTGTACGTATAATAAGAGATGGGAGTCTGATCTCGATAATGATAATCTTCATTATCTATGCAGCGATCAGTATGGTTTCTCCGATCTTTTCATCAGATACGAATGCGCCGACAATTTCTCCTCTCTTTCTCTTGACCTTCTATAGCGCCCTTGTCCCATCTATCCTAGCTACTACATGGAACTCTTCTGATAGAGAGAATCTCTGGATCCCTCTAACTTCTGGTAAGCATATAATAGAATATTTTAAGTCCTTCTTTCTGGCCCTCTTGATAGTTGCCCTCATCTTTCCTTTGGGATTGATATTTATCTCCCTTCCCATCATTGGCTTATCCTCCTTATGGCTCATCTTGAGCACTCTTGCAATCGCCTCCTTCACATCTGCCTACACAGTTCTTACCGTAATTTTGATCAAAATGCCCAGAGAGGGTAGCATGTCCCTAGGGTATTTTCTCCTTCTTTTCTTGCCTATAATGGGAGGGTATGTGAGCGCTGTACCATTTCTAATGATGATGATCTTTGCTCCAAGCTTTACTATACAATTTCAACTTTTTCTTGCTACAATTTTGATCGGCTACTTGGGATCAGCGCTTTTTGGACTGTTAAAACTAATCGAGAAAAGGGTTACATCTATTCAGATATGAACATCATCTGACGATTAGAACAGTATCGAGCAAGCCATCCATTTCGTAGAGAAAATGGGGGAACTTATCGATAGGTACCACAGGAACTTTGTTCATAAAGAAGACCTTTTCGCTATAAAGTGTAACTATCAATGGGATTATATGTGATAAGTTAAGACTCTTTGCTTCTTTACTCTTCATCAGTTCCTCCCCCCTTTCAACTTGAGCCTTTGCTGCTTTAGATATACTTGATACTCCCATTGAGTAGTGTCGATGTTTACAATCTATGACCAAACCTCTATCATCTTTAACTGCCAAGACATCTATCTCCCTCCTGGGATTTCTTAACCTAAAGTTCTTGTAAACTCTGTAACCATTATATTCCAAGATAAAACAAGTAAACTCTTCAAAATCCTTCCAGTTTAGAGCTTTTGAGACTTCATCTATACTCGAGCCTAGCTTTACCGCTGATACTGCAGTCAAGACCTTCGCCCCCTTTTCAAAGCGAACAGTATTCCCATCAAGTTCAGCTATATTTTTGCTTTTAAGAAAGCTCAAAACCTCCTTTAAGGCTTCGAAGCTTAAACAACAGTCACGAGCCATCTCTATAAAATCGTGCTCACCTTCTATAATATGTGGGATTAACTTCATTATCTTTGCAGGTCTCGTCTCCAACCCCTCTAAAAATTTTGTTATATAGACCAAATGCAAAAACGTATATTTAACCCCTTTGATCTTGTTAGGTGCTGGCATGAATAAAGATCTAACGAGTAGTCCGATCGATCGGAAAAAGTTGCTTAAGGCAATGTCTTATGTAGCCATCATCATAATCGTCATGGGCGCCATCTTTATAGTACCCAGAGTTGCCTTGGGAACGAACACGCCCTTTCTAAGTGTATCAGGCCCAAGCATGACGCCGACTCTAAATCAGGGTGACTACATAATCATCCATAATAAACTATTCGATGAATTAGAGGGAGGCGACATCATAGTCTTCCACCGCCCTTCCAATTACGATGATATAATAGTACATCGTATATACGATATTACTATTCACGATGGAAAAAGGGCTATAATAACTAAGGGTGATGCAAATTCATTAACAGACTTTGAATATTGGGGATGGGTTGTAATAGATGAAGATTACATAGGTACATACACGGGTATCAGGGTTCCCTATCTAGGTTATCTTGCTCTCTTGTTTCCTTCCCCTATCAACTATCTTCTACTCGTAATCATACTATTCGTTATATTTTTCATCGAATTGTACCCATTTAAAGAGAAAAAGGATACGACGAAAATATACTTCATATATCACTTAAAAATCACTTATCGGTAACTTATTTTTTTAAAATAATCTTCACTTGTATCTCACTTGTAACTCAGTCATTATTTAAATACTAGTTTTATATTTCTTTTTAATAGTGAGTGTTATTTTGCCCCAGACAAAGGCTATTATTAGCATAGAGAATGTAGTTGCTTCTGCTAGCGTTGATCAAACTATTGATTTAAACGAAATCGTGAGACTCTTCCCTGATGTGGAATATCATCCAGAACAATTCCCGGGACTTGTCTTCAGACTGAGGTCCCCAAAGACAGCCACACTAATCTTCAACTCTGGTAAGATGGTATGCACCGGCGCAAAATCAGAAGCGCAAGCTAAGAAGGCAGTCAGGGCAGTTGTCAGCAAGTTGAAGAAAGGTGGCATCGAGATATTTAATGAGCCAGTCATAGTGATACAAAATATAGTCGCTTCAGCCGGCCTTGGCGGCAAGGTGCATCTTGAAGAAGCGGCTAGGAAGTTAGAGCGATCGATGTACGAGCCTGAGCAATTCCCTGGCTTGATCCATAGAATGAAAGAACCTAAGACCGTGATCCTCCTCTTTGCGAGCGGTAAGCTTGTTTGTACAGGCGCAAAGAAGGAGGTGGAGGTTTATCAAGCTGTCACTAATCTTCACAACCTGCTAGAAGAGAAAGATTTGATGATATACTAAACACGATAGAATATTAGTATTACTTACTCTTGACCATATTGTATATGGCCATCCTTTCATCACTACCTATTATGCCCTTATCGTAGAGGAAGTCTGAGATCTCGGTTATATTTGCAATGGCCCTGAGCTTTACATTCGAGACCACCAATCTCTCTTTCCCTCCTTCCATCCTATCTATCAGGACCAGTGCATCTTCGATTATTCCGCCCTCTTCTCTTATAGCCTTTGCAGTTCTGAGGATGGAGTTGCCCGTAGTTATTAGATCGTCTAATATTACAACCCTCCAACCTGGTGGTAATAGTCCCTCGACCCTCTTTAGAACGCCATGCTTTCTTGTCTCTTTTCTAACATATATGAAGGGCTTCTTAAGATTATATGCTACAGCTGTGGCATAGGTCAATCCAGCAGTAGGTATTCCGCCAATAGCATCAAACTTCCCCAAGCCCACCATATTTTTAAGAGCTTCAACAAAGACATCTATAGTTTTACTGAAGACTTCAGGATAGCTGGGTATTATACGGAGATCGATATAATATGAACTCATCCTACCACTGGTGAGTTTAAAGGTGCCAAATCGGAGTGCGCCTGTCTTAATGAGTACCTTTCCAAGCTCCTCGATAAGCTCCAACCTTCGATCATCCCAGCCCAAAAGAATCCCAACTTCTATTATGTATCTTTTATCTCGGTTTTAAGTATTCCTAAAATGAGTTCATATAATAAATCGGGAAATAATATCATTTTTTGGCTCTTCAAAGCCTATTAATGAAAATTATTCAATGGCTTTGAATCTGTGCCTTGTATAAAATGTGATCAAGTCTTTGGGCCTATCCAATCTTGGATTTATACATAGAATGACAAAACGAGTTTTCCTTTTCTTGAATCTTTTGCAAATCTCATTGAGATAAGAGCCGATGCCTTGTTCCTGATGTTTTGGGTGAGAGGCGTACAAGAGGCTAGAGCATATCAATACACTCGAAGACCACATCATCGTCAAAGACAACGAACTAAACAGAGAAGTTGATGTGTATTTTAGAGAAAGAGAGTTATACTGCCAACACTGCGGGACTTCAGCCTGTATCCATACAGGTTTCGCTTGGAGCGTACCTCAGGTCATCAAAGCCCTCAGAGAGTTCTAACCTTTTTTGTAAAATTAGTATAGAAAAGAATACAAATTGTCTTCTAAATATCGATTAAAGAGAAGGCATAAATTAGGGTTCTATCAACTCTTCGAATTTATGAAAGAGAAAGGAGAAAACCCAGAAAAAATCATTGATAACCACATATGAGAAATGCGTACTTTGATCTAATCAAGATTAGTAGATTCTT
>JAKLZD010000018.1 GCA_024256245.1 Candidatus Methylarchaceae archaeon HK01M | reverse complement strand
GTGACACCGTACTCGAGCATGAGATCGACGTGTTCCTCCTTGCAGAAGTCTGGCCTTGTCTCTATGGTCAGGCCCACGTTCCTTGTCTTTTCATACTCCGCCCTTCTCTTCGCCTCTTCGAGATTTTTAGATTCTATACCGTTCAGAGCATCATAGCACCTTTTAACGAAATATTTCTGATAGTCTATGGGGAAGTTCAAGAAGGTCCCACCCATCAAGATCAACTCTGCTTTTCCGACATCGTGGCCTATAGCCATTAATTGATCTAGCCTTGCCGAAACCTGCTTGAAGGGATCGTATTCATTCTGGAAACCACGAAGGGCAGCGGGCTCCTCTCCAGTGTAGCTCTGGGGCGATGAAAATTTGTGGCCCCCTGGACAATACACACATGCACCATGAGCACAAGGATAGGGCTTGGTCATGACAGCTATGACCACTATCCCTGACGCTGTTCTCACCGGCTTTATCTTTAATATCTCTTTGAATTCTTCATGCTTCTCCGAAGGCAAAGCAGATAGGATCATCGAGTTGCTTGGATATCTTTCTAAATGGTACTTTTTACATACAACTCGCTTCAAAGAATCGAAATCGTCTTTAGTTAATTGACCTATCGAAGTCAAAGCTTCGGCTATTTCGGAACACGCAATCCTCAATGTCTCTTGATCGGATTCACAGAAACTCATCGTGCCCACTTTATAATAATAATATCACATTTAATTTAACTTATTTAAGATTTAGACTAGTGTTAATCATAAACTTAAATCCTTCATATCCATTTTTTTAAATAAGTTTATTAGTGTCTCTTTAATTACAAATCATCCAAATTGAAAAGAAGAATCAAATTCTTCATTTTGCTTATCTCTATTTTATCGATATCATTATTTTTACCTTTTATTGCCAACGCCGCACCAAGTTCAAAAATTGATGAATTAGACCCAAATTTTATCACTATTAATACTTCCCAAACAGAAGAAATCAACTTCACTAATAGTGCCGGTACAACCAACTTAGATGATGTCGCATCCACTATTCAATACATAACTCTGGCTGCAACGGTTGAGAATCCGAGTTCTGCCTCCATCGAATTATCAGCAAATTGGGCGATATATGAGCCTGGTACCCTCCCCCCTGATTCAAATGCAAGAACAAAAGGAACTGTGGTAGGTTATAAGAGTGAAAATGTCATCTATGCTCCTTACTCTCTAACAACCAATGTAGATATTTACACATGGAACTTGGGTAAGCCTAGTGGCACTTTGGAAGGTTATACCGCTAGTAGCCAATTTGCTGCCGATCTTAAAATCCTGAGACCTCATGAATATCTGATTTTGACTATCACAATCAATTGTATAGGTAATGAGGATAGTGCAATCGACTTCTTCTTTAGAGGTAGCGAATTCGCGCCCACTTCAGTTCCTATCACAAGTATAGGAACATTATCATACGATGATAATCCGGAAGAAGACATCTCAGATCCAGAAAAGACGCAAAGGATGAATCTTTTTTATCAGGATACAGTAGTAGGAAATCCCAGTAACCCAACTCGCCAAATTGGGTGGTGGCCTCTCCATAACAGTCTTGATCCATATGACGCAGGTATAAATGACGGCCATGCATTCAAACAGTCAGCCCCCAATGATCCTTTAAAAAGTTGGACAATCGATCCATTAGGGGGTACTCAAGGAGGCTTTTCCAAGACCAGAAAGATGGTCCATCAGATACCTCCTGTAAATGGATATGGTTCTATCCATTTATGTGGATTCAAGTTCAGGGACCTTAACACAAACGGCATATTCGATGTTGATGCGATTATACCAGAGCCAAAGATCGATGGAGTAACAATAACCCTCCTTGGAGCAGACGGAGAGACGTTGGCTCAGGACTATTATTCTGGTGATTTTACCTTGCTTGGAAGTAACCCTGTAGAGACAGGAGAAGGCGGCCTTATAGGTCATTACTGCTTCAATCTTGAAAATGTCGAGCTCGGATCCTATACATTCTTTATAAGAGAAACTTTGCCCGAAGGAACTATTCCGACCACGCCCATTATAATAGGACCTATAGAAATAAATATAGATACGAGTGAACAGGTCACTATATCTGGTAACATCTTCGGCAATATTCCTTTAGATCCACGTGATCCAGTTGGGGGAACTCTACTTCCAGCTGATTTGGTACAGTTAACGATATCTTGGATGAACTTGGGCATACTGATCTCCCTAATTACCATCGGCCTTGCCATGGCTGGAAAGAAAAAATATTCAGGTTCTACTTAATTAAGAAATACATCTATCCTCTCCTCCACTTCTATAACATATATTAATGAAGAAAAATTTGAATTGCCACAGAATTTCTTAGGTTAGATTATATCTAAATCTTGTAATAGCAATCAGACGAGAACACCAAAATTAAGAAGATGGATAGATTTATTCATTGATGATCTCGTTTCATAATGGTTACAAGCTATGGAAGCGGCACCAAATCCCTGAATATTATATAATGAATTAAATAAAATAATATTCTAAAATTGATTAGAAGATTCGATAGAGTCCTATCAATCTCTAGCCTCAAACTAAGGTTATCTATATTTTTTGAGCTTATCCTTATAATGTTCTTTCAGTTTGACAATCTTCGGTGCGATAACTAACTGACAGTATGGTTGTTCGGGATGGCTTTTGAAGTAATTTAAGTGATAGTCCTCCGCCTTGTAGAAGGCTTTGAAAGGTTCAACTTGTGTCACGATTGGTGAATCCAATATTTTTGCATCATTGAGTTCCCCTATAAGCTCCATAGCGGTTGCTTTTTGTTCATCGCTATGGTAGAATATTACTGATCGGTACTGAGTGCCCACATCAGCGCCCTGACGGTTCAAAGTTGTTGGATCATGCACGGCAAAGAATACCTCAAGGATCTCTTTAAATGAGATGATATTAGGGTCAAAGGTGATTTGAATAACTTCAGCGTGCCCCGTTGTGCCCTTAGAAACCTGCTCATAAGTCGGGTTCTCTAACTGGCCTCCAGAGTAACCCGGTTCAACTTTTACCACGCCTTTTATTTCACTAAAAACAGCTTCTGTGCACCAGAAGCAGCCACCACCAAGTGTTGCCACTTCCATATAGCCAGAATCGTTTTTCGATCTATCTTGACCCATGTTCACTTTATTAGGTTAGAATCCTTTGTACTTTTAAATATCACCATGAGTTATTCTGATCATTAGATGATGCTATTATTTTTCTATTTCTTCAGTAAAGTCCTCAGTTTCCTTTGCATAAAATAATTTTAAAGATGTTTATATAATCGTATAAACTGTTTTTGTAATATGAAATCAATGACTAAAGGCCTTTTTTTC
>JAKLZD010000136.1 GCA_024256245.1 Candidatus Methylarchaceae archaeon HK01M | reverse complement strand
ACGCTTCCGAGTAAGAGTTGAGATACACCGCCCAAACCTCGACTTCCAATCACTATGAGATCAAATTCTCCTTCTTTCGCTGTTTCAACTATCTTATCTGCTGGGCGACCTTCTTTTAGCTTAGTTGAAACGTTCAAGTTAGGTTTGAGTCTATTAACTTTTTTAAGCGCTTCTGACAGCATCTTTTCGTAGCCAGCTTTTTGCGCGCGCGCTAACTCAGTTTCGGTATCACTTGGTACACCAAGGATATAATAGGGATGGAAAACACTCAATAATACAATAGTTGCTGAATATTTCTCAGATAGATCGAGTGCAAAATCTAGTGCGTGGTTAGCGTGTTCAGAACCATCAAGCGCAACTAATATCTTTTTAATCATTTCTTTTCCCAAAAAATCAAGAAAGCGCCAATTATTAAATGTTATTTCCTCTTTATCACTAACGACCATTTACAGAGTACGATGTAGGTGTTATTAGCGTACACTAGTTCGAATCTCAACGAGGAATAGCTTAGGTAGTACTGAATCATTTTGTTGTATTCTAATCTAGAGTTCTGAACATATCTACATTCGTGTAAACTCTTCAGCGTGCGGTAAATAAATACAGAATATAGAATTGTAGAGTCAGGTTAAGAAAGGAGTTAAGGCTAATATATCACCATAAATTGAAAGTTAGATTACTACTAGATATAATTTATTATAAGCTAGAAGAGGTTAGTATGCACTAAAAGGGGGAAGAAAGATGGGCGGTCTTTTTGGAGTCGTCTCAAGAGATAATTGTGTAAATGACCTATTCTATGGTGTAGATTATCATTCACACTTAGGAACTACTATCGGAGGCATTGCCGTATTATCAGATAGAATTACCGAGCCTATATGTCACGATATATCTAACAGTCAATTCAAGACAGAATTCAAAGAAGATATTGAGAAACTGAGTGGCAACTTAGGAATCGGAGTTATAAGCTCTAGGGAAGAGGATAAACAACCCATACTCTTCAAGTCAAGACTCGGAACCTTTGCTCTATGCACTACTGGCGGAATCAAGAATCCAGATGTTTTAATCTCAGAGATGGTTGAAGATGGCACTTCATTCAAAGAGTTTACAGCGGGGGTTAACCTCACAGAGTTGGTTGGAGAGCTCATCTGCCAAGGCACCAGCTTTTCCGATGGCATACGCAGGATGTATGATAAGATCCATGGAACCGTATCTCTTTTGCTTTTATCAGAAGAGGAGAGGTGTATCTACGTTTCTGGAGGTGTCTGCCCTGTAGTCGTGGGAAAGAAGATAAAGTCAAAAGGGGATAGTTGGGCGATTGCTTCTGAGACAACCGCCTTTTTTAACTTGAATTACGAAGTTCACACATATCCACGATATAAAGATATAATCTCAATAGATGAGTATGGAATCAAAACAAGGAGGGAAAGCCAAGAGAAAATCGTGTTCTGTCCTTTCTTACATGTGTATTTCGACTTTCCCACTTCTAGCCATTATGGGGTAAGTGGTGAAATTGTCAGAGAGCGATGTGGAGATTTTCTCGCAAAGAAAGATGATGTGAAACCCGATTTAATCATGGGCATTGCGGATTCTGGGATTCCACACGCACACGGATATGCAAAGGGGAGGATGGAGATGATGATTGAGAAATCAAGAGAGGCGATCAGTGTATTTGAGAAGGGGGAGATGGATCCAAATAATTTAAAGTCCATCCTTGCGGAGAACCTCGAATTAATAGCCCCCTTAAGGAGGCCGGTGATAAAATATACTCCTGGGTGGGGGAGAAGCTATATTCCACCAAAACAGTCAACTAGGGATTTGATAGCCTATTACAAACAGGTACCTAACCCAAGTATTATACTGAACCAGTCTATACTCGTGGTAGACGATTCCATTAGAAGGGGCACCCAACTACATAGATATCTTAAAGACAAGATCTGGACGTATAGACCCAATGAAGTCCATGCGAGGATAGCATCTCCCCCTCAATTATTCCCATGCTACTTCGACGAAACGACAGAAGATTCTGACCTTATCGCGAGAAAAGCTGTTGAAAAGATTGAATTAGGCAAAACGGAAGAGTTGAGTGAATATCTGGATGTTTCTACTGTAAAATATCAGAAGATGGTGGCCCTCATCAACGAGTCTTTGGGGGCGACATCCTTAAAATAAATATCACTCGATGATATGGTGAAAGCGATCATTGAAGCGCCAGGAAACACTACTCTAAAGAGAAGTAACTTGTGCATGTACTGTTGGACTGGAGAGAAACCAATATGAAACGTGTGCTATGATTAGTCTACCGCTCTTTGAGTGATTATTTTGCCAGAGTAAAGGAGCACATCTAAGTCCTTGCATAATTTTCTGCAGAAGGAATTGTGTATTTGACCGTCTGTAGCGTTTCTAATCATGACGATTATTCCTCTTTCCCCACGGTTGAGGACGTTAGAATATATCAGCCTCTATTACTCAAGAAGTGTAGAGTGTAAACCCTACAAGATCCTTTTATTCAAGACTAGGAAAATGTTAACCAGTGTCTTCGGTTTGGAGCACTGAACCAACCAGCTGATCAACATCTTCAATGAATCGATCCCTAAACTCTTTAGGCACTTGTGCCCCCGCAGCAACATCATGACCTCCACCCCTACCATTAAACTTAGTAGAGACCTCTTGAAATATCATACCGAGATCAAGTCTGCCACTACCGAAACCATAGGGGATCCTACCAGACACCTTGA
>JAKLZD010000122.1 GCA_024256245.1 Candidatus Methylarchaceae archaeon HK01M | reverse complement strand
CAAGGGGGGAGAAGTCGTAACAAGGTGGCCGTAGGGGAACCTGCGGCCGGATCACCTCCTTAGAAAGAATACGGTTGGCTGCGAAGAGGCACACGAACCATCTAGATGCAACTCAACAGTATGTTGTTGGGTGAAGGGCGTAGTGAGTTCTACTCACGATTATCGCCATGCATAGTTGCGTAAGCATTTATGGAAGATTCATCCGACGCGCAGACGCCTTCTAGTGGATGGCTTGGCTTGAGGGGCGAGGAAGGGCGTGGCAAGCTGCGATAAGCCCCGGGTAGGCGCATGCAACCTTTGATCCGGGGATACCCGAATAGGACTTCCTACTAGATCACTGCAAAGTGGTCTGGTGATCCCCTTAGGGATCGCGAACTCTCCGAAAGGAAACATCCGAGTAGGAGGAGGAAGAGAAATCAATACTGAGATCTCCTTAGTAGCGGCGAGCGAAAAGGAGTCAGCCCAGACTGAACCTAGCTTGGTAACAGGTTAGGGATGTGGGTTTGGTGGCATTAAAGTGACCTCAACCTTTAGCTGAAGTGGTCTGGAACGACCTAACATAGAGGGTGATATTCCCGTAAGCGAAAAAGGGTGAGGTTGCTGCCGTCAAGAAGAGTACCTGGCCTTGGCAGTGGCTAGGGAAGATAGGGGAAAGAGGCCTCTAAGGCTAAATACCTCTCAAGACCGATAGCGCAATAGTACCGTGAGGGAAAGCTGAAAAGAACCCCGAAAGGGGGGTGAAAAGAGCTTGAAACTAGAAGGTTACAGACGTGTATCGCCCGAAAGAGGCATCTTCATCTACCAATTACTGTCCGTAAGGATGGTATAAGGCGGATGAGGTTTAGCCTCAGGGTGGTATATTCCGTCTAGAAACACGGGCCAGGGAGTTTACCTTCATGGCGAGCTTAAGGGTTAAAAGCCCGAAGGCGGAGGGAAACCGACTTTCCACAGCCATGCTATGCATGGTGAGGGAAGGGGTCTGAAAGGGCCTTTAGTCATGGGGGTAAGACTAGAAACCGGACGATCGTGCCCTGAGCAGGACGAAGCTGGGCGAAAGCTTGGTAGAGGTCCGAAAGGGTCCTGACGTGCAAATCGGTCCCCAGACTTGGGGCAAGGGGCTAAAAGCCAATCTAGTCCGGTGATAGCTAGTTCCCACCGAAGTGGATCGCAGTCCTACTTAGGTGGATGTTGCCGACGCTGTAGAGCACCGATGAGTAGGCAAGGGTTCGAAAGGACTCACCTACTTTTCGAACTCCGAAGGTGTCGGTACAGTAGAAGCCTAGAGTCGGGTTTATGTGGGGTAAGCCTCATAACCGAGAGGGGAACAACCCAGACTAGAGTTAAGGTCCCAAAATGTCGGCTAAGTGTCAAACAGAAGGGCGTCTTCACGCCCAGACAGCAGGAAGGTAGGCTTAGAGGCAGCCACCCTTTAAAGAGTGCGTAACAGCTCACCTGCCGAGCATGGGGGCCCCGAAAATGGACGGGGCTCAAGCCGACTACCGATACTCTAGGCCACGAGTGATTCTCGTGCGTGGTAGGTGGGCGTGGAGGCTGGATAGAAGTAGGGCCGTGAGGTCCTGCGGACCGGCTCCCATTGCAGATCCTGGCGGTAGTAGTAGCGTAGTCGGGTGAGAATCCCGACCACCGAAAGGGTAAGGGTTTCCTGGCAACGCGTCGTCGGCCAGGAGTTAGCCGATCCTAAGTGCAACCCTAAGGGAGTTGCGCGAAAGGGAAACCGGTTAATATTCCGGTGCCTTAAAGGTACCATGTGCGAAAGCGCGTATCCAGTTCCGCTGCCTCCAGATAGGGTGAGCAGAGTTATCGCTCTGTTTAATCGTCCAAGACTGGGGGAGTGTCGTAATGACGAGAACTCAGTCGAGGCGAGAATAGCCAGCCATTAGGTTGGTTCGCTCGATTCTAGGGGACCATGAAAACGGAGCTGGAAAGGTCCCTTTAAGATCGTACCCAGAACCGACACAGGTGCCCTAGGTGAGAAGCCTAAGGTGTATCGGGTGTACCGCAGGCGAGGGAACTCGGCAAATTAGCCCCGTAACCTTGGGATAAGGGGTGCCTGCAGTCTTAGCGAGGAGCTGGGACTGCAGGTCGCAGTGACTAGGGGGTCCCGACTGTTTAATAAAAACACAGGAGGCTGCTAATCCGAAAGGACTTGTATAGCCTTTGAATCTTGGCCAGTGGCGGTACCTAAAACCTGGGTCCAACCGGGCTAAGGGCCGCTTAACGCCGGGAGTAACTCTGACTCTCTTAAGGTAGCCAAATGCCTTGTCGGGTAAGTTCCGACGTGCATGAATAGAGCAACGAGGGCCCCACTGTCCCCGCCTGCAACCCGGCGAACCCACATGACGTGGACGAACAGTCCACGAACTCCCATCGGGAAGAGAAGTCCCTGTGGAGCTTTACTGCAGCTTGTTGCTGCGATCCGGTTGTGGTTGCAGAGAGTAGCTGGGAGCTTATGAAGTCACTTTTCCGGAAGTGTCGGAGGCGAAAGTGTAACACCAGCCTTCCACGACTGTATCGCTAACCCGGTAACGGGGACACCAACAGGTGGGCAGTTTGGCTGGGGCGGCACCCCCTTGAAAAGATATCGAGGGGGCCCAAAGATCGGCTCAGGTGGGTCAGAACTCCACCGTAGAGGGCAAGGCCAAAAGCCGGTCTGACTGAATCTTTAAACGCAAGGGATTCAGAGGCGAAAGCCGGGCCTAGCGAACCTTCATGTCCTCACCTTTGGAGGCTGAAGATGACAGAAAAGTTACCCCAGGGATAACAGGCTCGTCGCGGGCGAGAGCTCCCATCGACCCCGCGGTTTGGTACCTCGATGTCGGCTCTTCCCATCCTGGCCCTGCAGCAGGGGCCAAGGGTGGGGCTGCTCGCCCATTAAAGGGGAACGTGAGCTGGGTTTAGACCGTCGTGAGACAGGTCGGTCTCTATCTGATGGGGGCGGAGGTCATCTGAGGGGAAGTTGTCCTTAGTACGAGAGGAACGGGGCAACGCGGCCTCTGGTGTACCGGTTGTCCGAAAGGGCAAAGCCGGGCAGCTAAGCCGTTGAGGATAAGAGCTGAAAGCATCTAAGCTCGAAGCCTCTCCCGAGAAAAGATGGCCCTTCGAGCATTACCTCCGCAAGGTGGTGAGCTCGAACGAGAGCTGCAATAGAAGATTGCGTTGATGGGGTGGTGGTGTAAGCTGGAAGGATTTCCGACCAGTTCAGCCAGCCACTCCCAATCGCTCAAGGCGTTGGGAAAAGAATCTCCCATAAAGGCGCAATAACTATGCATGGCATCCCGATATGCCCTAAAACTTTAGTGAAATTTCCCTTTGAAGTAGTGATTAGACATCTTCGAATAGTATTGTTCTGTTCAATTCTCCAACTATAGGTATCTTATATCCACAATAGATGCACCTTTTATGCCCATCTAAGTACCAACCAATGATATCCCAACCAGTCCTCCTCACAACTACCTTGCAACATCCAGGGCAGTATGTATGCTCCAATCTATGACCAGGGACGTTTCCTATATAGACATACCTTAATCCAACCTCTTTGGCTATCTTATAGTGTCTCTCTAAAGTTTCAAGGGGTGTAGGGTGGAGGTGCGTAAGTTTGTAATCGGGTTGAAATCTCAAGAAGTGGAGAGGGACATCAGGACCAAGATTTTTATAGATCCATCGAGATAGCTTTCTCGCCTCTTCAAGATCGTCGCCAATCTTCGGAATTACTAGGTCGGTTATCTCTACATAAATCCTTGTCGTATCCCTGATATCTAATAATGTCTGGAAGATAGGGTCTGCGTTTGGAATTCCAGAATACCTCTTAAGAAAGTCGGTCTCACCATTTCCCTTGAAGTTTACTATTATACAGTCAAGAAATTCTTTCATCATCTTTACAGCATCTGGGGTGCAGTAGCCATTGGATACAAATATATTGATCAACCCTTTACTCCTGGCGATTACTCCAACATCGTGTGCAAATTCGATGAATATCGTGGGCTCGTTGTAGGTATAGGCAACACCTTGGCATCTGTAATCTTCTGCTAACTTCACTATCTCCTCTGGGGTTGCATCCTCGCCTTCGACCTTCCTTCTTTGGCTCATATCATAATTCTGACAATAATGGCAGAGCCAATTACAGCCTGTAGTACCGATCGAGAATACCTTAGAGCCTGGCATGTAATGAATTATAGGCTTCTTCTCTATAGGGTCTATATGGGCTGCTATGACCTTACCGTAAACTGATAGGTACAACTTGCCACCTATATTCTGTCTAACGCCACAGAACCCTATCTTGCCTTCAGGGATATTGCAGTAGCGGGCACAGGTAGTGCACTTCACCCTATCATCAGGCAATTGCTCATATAGTACAGCCTCTTTGATCAATTTATTATTATCACAAGATAATCAGTTAATGACTTAATTATATTGAGTTTTTGTATGTCTTCAGTATATATATAAATAAACTACAAGAAATTTAAATATAATAGTGGCCTCTTAAGTGGGTGAACTTACAAATGCATGTCTGGATAATGGTCTCTGCAAAAAGGGCTAGCCTTGACGTTGGGAAGTTGATTCGGGACAGTCTTAACCTTGATGCTATAGAGGTCTTAGGTCTATATGATGTAGTCGTTACGGCAGATGTCGAAAGTCTTAGCGATCTTTGGGAAAATCATATCTCATTGATCAACTCTCTTCCTCTGGTCGGCGGTTGCACAACTTACCTCTCCCTCTCCGAGAGGACAAAGAAGGTATATCGAAGGCCGTCGGCATTTATTCTTATCAAAGCTGCACAGTCTGAACATAAAGAAATCCAAGATAAAATCTTTGACATAGAAGAAGTTCAAAAAGTTGACATTGTTCTCGGTGCTTATGATATGATTGCTGAAGTCATCACAGATTTGACTGGCCTTTTCAAAGTCGTTCGCAAAGTGATGAACGTATCAAGTAACATCCTTAAGACAGTGACTATGGTCACCTTTCCAAAGGAGAAAATACTTTTGGATGCGTGTCGGCAGTAGCCCTCTTTCTGTTTTATGCGGGATTCGACTTAGCGACCTACCCAAGTCTCATGCAGAACTCATCGACTTCTTTTGGTCTTGCTCCACGTGGGTCAACCGTTTCACTCCTACCCAGAAACCTCAATGATTTATCATCGTGCACTCTGGTTCAGATCTCGTTTCTGTTTTGTTGCCAACCATCTCTGGTTGCGCCTCACGGCGCCACGTTTCTGCATGGAGAGAGGAGCTTCCTCAGGGCGTAGCCCCGTAACCCGCTCACCGACTCGCATCGATGTTAATAATTCCAATTTTGACCTATTAGTCTTTCGATTTTGGTGACTACTTTGTTTAGGAATAAATTTTAGGTTGAGAAGTTCGTAACGAAATAACTTGTTATGGGCAGGAAATAGAAAAATCAATTAGAGAGAAGATAAATTATATCTATCTTTCAATAAATCCAAAATACTCCTTTTCGATCTTGATTATATCTTCACGGCCTTCAGCAAGCCTATAATCTTCAAGGGGATTCTTGTTCAACTCTAAGAAATTTGGCCCCCACTTAAAGATCCGCATCAGCTTCTTGCTCTCTTCGATACAATTAGCTATGTAAAGCGCAGAAGCAAGTGCTTCAACCGAGCTTAACATGGATAATTTACCATAATTTATGGGGTTGGATGCCATCAATAGGGGAAGCCTCCTGTTCAAGCCTCTAAATCTTTTCGTAAAGACTTCATCTATCCTCTTCCATGAGCAATCTATGGCCACAAGACCATGGCTCAGATGAAGCTTATCTTCAGGGGAGAATACATCTGTTACCTTTGGATTAAGAGTTATGCCCTTCTTTGGGATTCTGTATCTATAGTGGATTGGGCGGACCAAGCCTAAACGGCAGAGCTTTGCTGAAGTGCACTTTCTTTGGTCGTCTTGTCTCATCTGGTAGACATAGAGTTTTGCTCTATGGATCATATAGGCGCTCCTTAATGTTATAATAAACTCCGGTTAAAAATGATTGTCAAAGAAGGCATATCTCCTATCGAAAATATTTAATATCAAATCCCTTCCAAAAAAAAGGCAGATAAAGCGATGTGGGTCTACTTATTTGAAGAGGGAAATACTAGGTTAAGGTCACTTTTGGGAGGCAAGGGAGCAGATCTAGCTGAAATGACAAGGATAGGCTTACCCGTACCTCCAGGGATCACCATAACCACCGAGGCTTGTAAGAAATACAATACCATGAAACAACGCTTTCCAGATGGCTTAGAAAAGGAAGTTCTTGAGAAAATTAAGCATATAGAAAAGAAAATGGGAAAGAAGTTTGGGGATCCCTCCGACCCTTTACTGGTTTCTGTCCGATCTGGAGCACCAGTCTCTATGCCTGGTATGATGGATACCATCCTCAACCTTGGTCTGAACGATATAACTGTCAAGGGCTTAGCAAAGGCAACCAATGACGAGAGAGTTGCTTATGATTGTTACAGACGGCTCATAGAGATGTTTGGCAATGTCGTCTTAGATATAAAACGTGACAAATTTGAGAGAATACTAGAGGAGTATAAACACAAGTTAGATGCGAAGTTGGATCTAGATTTAGACGCTGAAGCTCTTAAGGAGATAGCAGAGGAGTATAAAAAGCTGATAAAGATAGAGATTGGCAAAGATTTTCCTCAAGAACCTTATCAACAGCTATTCATGGCTATTAGGGCGGTCTTCGATTCATGGAATAATCCAAGGGCCATAGTATATCGTAAAGTCAACAAAATTTCAAACGATCTGGGTACAGCTGTAAACATACAAGCGATGGTATTCGGGAATAGAGGTCTAGATTCGGGTACGGGCGTAGCCTTCACTCGAAACCCTGCAACTGGAGAGAAGGAGCTATATGGAGAGTACCTTATGAATGCTCAAGGTGAGGATGTTGTAGCGGGCATACGCACACCGAAGTCCATCGATCAGCTAAAGGCGGAGGCGCCTCATATTTATAAAGAATTACAACGTACTTGTGATCTGCTGGAGAGGCATTATAAGGATATACAAGATATAGAGTTCACAATTGAGAATGACGTATTTTACATGTTGCAGACAAGGTCTGGGAAACGCACAGCACAGGCAGCGGTCAAGATAGCGGTAGATATGGCGAAAGAAGGTCTCATCAGTAAAGAAGAGGCATTAATGAGGATAGAGCCGAAGCAGATCGAACGACTACTACACAGGCGAATAGACCCAAATGCAGAGATAGAGCTTATTGCTAAAGGACTTCCAGCATCTCCTGGTGCGGCTTCAGGGATAGTTATCTTCGATGTCGATGAGGCTGACAAGCGTGGGAGTGCGGGGGAGAAGGTCATCTTAGTTAGGATGGAGACTACACCAGAGGATATTCATGGCATGGTGGCAGCTCAAGGCATTTTAACTAGCAGGGGAGGAATGACTAGCCATGCTGCTGTAGTGGCAAGGGGGATGGGCAAACCGTGTGTCTCAGGGGCAGGGGAGGTGAAGATAGACTCTGAGGCGGAGAAGTTCATGGTTGGGGATATAACGATCGAAAAAGGAGATATTATCACCATAGATGGTTCTAGAGGATACATAATAAAGGGGGAGGTGCCCACTATAGAACCAGAGTTGAGTCCAGAGATTCGAGAGTTACTGGGTTGGACGGATGAGATCAGAACTTTAGGCGTACGCACCAATGCGGATACACCGGAAGGTGCCGAGAGGGCAAGGATGTTCGGAGCAGAAGGGATAGGCCTCTGCCGTACTGAGCGCATGTTCAATGCTCAAGATCGTTTACCTATTGTGCAAGAGATGATAATGGCTAATACTGAAGAAGATAGAAAGATTGCCTTGAATAAGCTCTTACCTATGCAGAGGGGGGATTTTAACGAGATCTTCAAGATCATGGACGGCCTACCTGTGACGATCAGGCTCCTCGATCTCCCATTACATGAATTTCTACCGAGGTTGGAGGATCTGCTTGTTGAGACTACTGAGTTAAGACTTTCAGGAAAGGATGAAGAAGCCTTCCTTAAAAAGACGAATGTGCTGAAGAAGGTTCAGACGCTTAATGAACATAACCCCATGCTCGGCCATCGTGGTTGCAGGCTGGGTATACGCTACCCTGAGATTTATGAAATGCAGACGAGGGCGATCTTTGAGGCGGCTACGGAGCTGGCTAAAGAGAACATATCTGTAAAATTGGAGATAATGCTACCTTTAGTGGGCAAGGCAAGCGAGATAAGTTTCTTGAGGCAAAGGATAGAAGACGTGGCCAAGAGGGTGATGGAGGAGGCTGGATTAAAGTTGGAGTATATGATAGGGACCATGATAGAAGTGCCAAGAGCAGCCTTGACAGCCGATGAGATGGCCAGATATGCAGAGTTCTTCTCCTTTGGTACAAACGATCTGACTCAGACCGTCTTTGGCTATAGTAGAGATGATGCTGAAGCCAAGTTCTTGTACAATTACCTTAATGAGAATATTTTGGAGGCAAACCCCTTCGAGACTTTAGATCGTGAAGGTGTGGGCAAGATTATGAAGATATGTGTGGATTTCGGAAGAAAGACAAGGCATGACATTGAGATAGGAATCTGTGGCGAACATGGTGGAGACCCAGCGTCTGTGGAGTTCTGCCATGAGATAGGTCTGGATTACGTGAGTTGTTCACCTTTTAGAGTGCCCATTGCAAGATTCGCTGCAGCTCAAGCCAAGATCAAGATGGATAGATCATCAGCCAATGATTCTAAAGTAAGATTCGAGCAGATAGATCAATAGTCCTTAAATTCGCTCAGACAGTAGATCAGTCCGCCTAAATTGTCCTTCTTTATCACACCGTCTGCAACTTTTCTTAAGATTTCCTTTGCATCGAAGGCAATCCCCAAGCCAGCCTCCATGAGCATGAATCTATCGTTAGCACCATCGCCTATGGCAATAACCTCTTCCCTTTTGATCCCTTCTTTCTCTATAAGCTCTTGAATCGATCTTCTCTTCATCTCAGCATCGATTATAGGCTCCTTGACTTCTCCAGTGAGTTTGCCATCTTCTATTATCAGTTCGTTGGCAAAGACGTAATCTATATCGAATTTTTGTTTGATCTTATCTGTAAAATAAGAGAAACTCCCAGTGATGATCGCTATTTTACAGCCAAGCTCTTTCAAGACCAGTAGTAGATCCTCGACCCCTCTACTGAATGTTATATTCTTTAGAATTTCATCCAAAGCTGATACTGGTAGACCCTTTAAGAGCTTGACCCTCTCTTTCAGAGCCTTGGTGTAATCCATCTTTCCTTCCATGGCTCTTATCGTTATCGATTCAACCTTTTCACCAACCCCCGCTACGGCGCTAAGTTCGTCTATTATCTCCTGCTGGATGATGGTTGAATCTAGATCACAGACGACAAGCTTCTTCGCTTTCCGATAGACATCCTGTCTCTGAATTATGGCACTCAAGCCCAGCCCTAGACTTGCTCTATGGAGAGAGTCTTTAAAACCATTGAAATCCACGGAAAGGTTCTCTGTATTTAGAAGCAGTTCCATTGCTATCGTATCCCCCCTTGCCATCATCTTTGCCCTTTCTATGTTTACACCGTTTTCCGCACAAATATTGGAGAATCTGGCAACTATACCAGGTCTATCTTTTCCTATTATCGTCAGTAGAATCAGTTTCCTCTCTTCTTTTCTCCATAAACCCTCATTCAGTGTGTAAGGCTCGATAGAAACCTTCATATTGAGCTCTTTGGCTTTTTTTATGAGTCTTTCTCTTACTTTTTTATAAGTTTGAGTGGAACTGGTGAAGTCTGCTATTATAAACATGGCAAAGAGTTTTCTTATAACTGTCTGATCTATGTCCACTATATTGACATTCGCATTTGCCAAGATCTCTGAAATCCCTGCTACAAGCCCGGGTCTATCCAGGCCTTGTACCGTAATTACGTAAAGTTGATTACTCATGGTTACCACATGTAAATTAATTTTCGAATTTAAGCCCTAATACTTACTTTTGTCTTGTTCATTAATATACTCAACAATTTAAGCTCTTTGATTAGTCAGGGTAAAGTATTTCCGATGCTTAACTTATCCAAAGTTTACGATAACTACATTTAGCAAGAAGAGCAGTTTAAAAAGTGAGAAGAAATGAAAGAATGAAGGATACAATTCTCTCCTCCGCAATAGGCTCCATAACTGAACTTCATTCGAAAAGAATAATCTTTTTACTTTACGAGCTACACATAATAGTGGGGTACGATTTTAAGGTAAGTCAGGATGAAGATAGTGGTCTGTGGTTCCATAGGGGACAAGGGAGTTTCAGAGATAAGGGAGATACAGTCTCTCCTCAAAAAAGAGGGGTTTGATGTCATAGATCAGATTTCTTATGAAGATTATAGCCAAATTAAAGATTTTAGAGATAAAAAATATCTGGCTGAAGATATAACGAAGCACGATCTAGACTTCATTAGAGAGAGCGATGTAGTTGTAGCGTTGTTCGATGGGCCCAGTTATGGAGTTGCGGTAGAGATCTACTTTGCTAAACAGATGGGGAAGAAGGTGGTCTTTATGAGCAAGAGAAGAGTGTCCTCACCATGGCCTATCGCCCTTTCAGATCGAATAGTATATGATGAAGAGCAACTCGTATCAACTCTAAAAGAACTAAGAAATTATATGGAATCTTAGCTTCATTTACTTAGGACCTATATCGGTTTCTCAAGAAACTTAAAGGAAATGATGCCATTCTTCATATTCTTAAAAATTAGATAGCCCGGGCCAGATTCGAACTGGCGTCAGCGGGTAACTTCGAAAGATTCTCCAAAGCCCGCTATGCTTGACCTCTACACCACCGGGCTAAATTATGCAATAATTGATCAGCTATAATGATTCTTTTATATTTTAACATCGATTACCAGAAAGTATATTTGTTATTGTAGTTTAGTGATTGTTATTTAAGAGAATTTTGCGGTTCGCTCAATAGAAAAGGTTGGAGCTTCAATAGTTGTTGATAGACCTTTCTGGAGGTGAGTTCATCTATCTGGCGGCTCCGGACGGTGTAAGTTTAAAAACCCTAAGTCATAAAGACGATTGTTTTTATAGTTATTAGGGGCGAGAAAATGGGACTTAAAAATTATTGGAAGAAGAGAGGTTTTGAAGAAACAAAGGAGCCTAAAGGTCAAGAAAAAAAAAGTGATGGAAATGTTTATGTCATCCAAAAACACCAAGCTACACATCTTCATTATGACTTAAGGCTAGAAATGGATCGAGTCCTCAAAAGTTGGGCAGTCCCGAAAACGCCTCCCATAGAAAAGGGCGTAAAAAGGTTGGCAGTTCAAGTGGAAGACCATTCCATCGAATATGCAGATTTTGAAGGAAAGATTCCAGAGGGTCAATATGGCGCAGGTACCGTGGAAATTTGGGACAAGGGGCAGTATATCTTAAAAGAAAGGGATGAAAAAAAGTTGGTTTTCGAAATCAAAGGCATCAAGCTTAAAGGTGATTACTGTCTGGTGAGGCTCAAAGGAAGGAACTGGTTGTTTTTCAAGAAATGATCAACATTCACCTCTCCTAATTAACTGTCTCTCTTTGTATGATTTGCCTGACTGCCTTGCCATCTGTCGGGTCTAGGAGGTGGCTTGAGCATGTTCTTTTACTTTTATCTTCCGATATATCTTTTTCACATTCTCCTTTCATCGATGAGGAAGGTAGTTCGGGCCGTACCCATGAATATCCTACCGTAGAGATTTCTCTTCTTCCAGATACCGCATAGGTCCAAGAATTTTCCTTCAGGGTCGCTGAGCAAAGAAAGGGCAACTTATGTTTTTTCTTGAACTTCTGGTGCGATTGAATCCTACCCTTGCTTACGCCGAGTATGACTATGCCTTCCTTCTCAAACTCTTCGATCATGTCCCTGAAATCGATAGCCTCTTTGGTACAACCTAGGGTCCCGTCCTTTGGGCAGAAATATAGGGTTACCTTCTTACCTCAGTAATCAATCAAGGACACCTCACTTCCATCATCTGCTCGCAAAGTGAAGTCTGGAGCCAAATACCCTTCGCTAACAAATTCGAATCTAGATAGCAAACTTCCCCCATCAATTTTAATATATACTCTTTAGTCTTTAGAAATTATCTCAGTTGGAACATCTCTAGCAGAGATTAATCCCCATCCATCTCTGGCGTTAAGTCATATGCCTCTAAAACTCATTAGCGAGATAAAGTATGCATTACCAAGAATAATGAGATATCGAGGGGCTGTACCGATATCTAAATTAGTACTTCCACGCTTAGATCAGCCATCTTAACTCTATTTCAATATCTTCGTCTCTTCAACACTTTCGAAACGGTCTAGAAAACGCATTATACTTGGCTTTAAATTATCCATGAAGAGAGTTATGATCAACGAGAAGAAGGCTCCTGCTATAACGTCTCCTATAAAGTGAAAGCCAGTATAAACGACTGAAAAGCCCACCAAGAAAGAGAGGGCGACAAGGGAGGTTCCAAATCTAGGCTTATGGAATAATATGGGGAAAGCGAGTCCGAACACGAGCATGGTCGTTGTCGAAGGAAAGGAGAAGCTTGTAGTATGTATCAGACCGATGACTCTGGCAGGAAGAACCTCAAAGGGCCTTGGTCTTCCGAACAGAATCTTGAGTAAAGAACCTACTCCATAAGCTAGGAAACCCGATATAATCGAGAGCAGGCCACTCGCCTTAGAGCTACTCTTATGAGAAGTAAACATGATAATCAGGGAGAGGATGAAGGATGCGGAGAAAAGTAGGATGAATAAATACACGCATGCAAAGTCAAGTATCTGGTTTGTTATCCCTTGGTTTATAATTATAAAGAATTCGTAATCTCCTATAATTATATCAACTAATAGCAAAGCAAATAAGGCTATAACGGCAGGTGAAGCCAGATAAAGGTTATGTCGTATTCTCAAGTCTTGATCATCCTCTTTCTAGGCTATTCCTTACGCTCAGGCATATATCTTCTTGGGATGCGGGAGAAGATGTCCTATAAAGAACAGATCTTTGATCTTTTATACAGTGACAGATTCAAAGATGCTTAAGAGATCATCCTCTATCTTTATGTGATATTCGAAGTGTTCATTGGGGTCTTTCAATAAGACGTAGAGCCAGTAGATCCCGAATATGCCCAAAGTTATTATTGTGAGAATCAGATAGAGGACAAAGCTTCTGTCAGGCAAGGTCACCATCCTTCTAGGCATTGAAAACTTTATGCCACATTTGTCCATTGCTTTGCCTACGTCTTCCCAAAATCCTTCTTCTCTTCTTTCATGCTTATAGAAGTCTCTCATCAGAAAGTAGCGGACATACCAGTCTGCAAGGAATATGAAGGCTGATAGAATGGCCCAGAGCACAGCACTCTTCTCGGTTTCTTCAGCCTTGGCTTCCCTCACTGTTCTCTCACAAGACGCCAACTCTATCTCTGCATTGACTCCCCTTTTTGCCGCTATCGCTCTAACTGCCTTAAGGATATCATCAAAAAGAAATATCTGTCTTTTGAAATGAGTGTTGCGCCTCTTAACAAGCATATATATCAGTATTATGGAAACTATGAAACCGATTATCAATAGTAAAGGTAACAACACCACCCATATCAAAAGTGGTATGAATATAGGACTTGGAGGGGAAGGTTGACTCGGAGGACCTATCGTTACACCTACAGGCCATACGAAAATTAACGATAAGGGCAAGAGAATTGCAGAAAAGATGGGTATGATGTACACAAATATCCAAGCTATAGACATCATCGAGTCAGTTTCAACACGCATCCGAATATCTTTCCTTATGTTTTCAATTTCAACGCTCAATTATTATTCTCCTTCATATTATCGATTTTACTTCATTCATCGAATCTCTCAGATATCATCAGCCTCTAATTAAATTTATCGTCATCTGGACAGTTAATATATAAACTTCGTTCTAAATGTAGGTTGTGTGTTTTTTTGAAAAGGGAAGTTGGCCTTTTCGAAGTGACCATGTGGGGCGTAGGAATAATTCTGGGAGCAGGGATCTATGTATTGGTAGGAGAGGCAGCAGGCATAGCAGGAAACTCTGTCTGGCTTTCATTCATACTGGGTGCAGCGATTGCCTCCCTAACAGGCCTGAGCTATGCTGAGCTTTCGTCCATGTTTCCGAGGGAAGCAGCAGAATACGTCTACGTCAAGATCGCTTGCAGGAGCGAAATCTTGGCCTTCACCATAGGCTGGCTGATAATCTTGACTGGCACGATGTCTGTTTCTACCGTAGCTCTGGGCTTTGCTGGCTACTTCCAAGGCCTCTTAAGTCTCCCTATAATTCCAATCGCCATGGTTCTGATAGCTTTGCTATCTTACATTAACTTCTCTGGGATAAAGGAGTCGACAAGAATGAATGTAATTTTCACTTTCTTAGAGGTGTTTGGGTTGATCCTCATAATCTTGATAGGTGTTGGAAGCCTAGGAAAGGTCGATCTTCTAGAGGCGCCCAACGGTTTACTTGGAGTCTTGTCGGCCTCAGCCCTGATATTCTTCGCCTATGTAGGCTTCGAAGATATTGTCAACATAGCTGAGGAGACGAGAAATCCAGAAAAGATAATTCCAAAGGCGTTGATTTTCTCAATTTTAATAACGACTTGCCTCTACGTCCTTGTAGCATCAGCCACTGTTAGCTTGGCTGACTGGAGGGATCTCGGTGGAACCAGTTCGCCTCTTGCTTTCGCAGCTTCTAAGGCTCTGGGTGAAAATGCGTTCACTATCATATCGCTAATAGCCCTATTTGCCACTAGCAACACAGTTTTGATCATTTTGGTTGTGGGCTCTAGGATGATCTACGGCATGGCGAGGGAAGGTGCTCTGCCGAGGATTCTCTCAAGGATCGACCTCAAAAGAGGCACACCATCTCTGGCAGTTATCGCCATGATGCTCTCTTCCATCATCTTTGTCTTCTTGGGTGACCTAGAGTTCGTGGCCAACTTAACGAGTTTTGGGGCTTTTATCACATTCGCCTTCGTTAACATTTCTTTGATACATCTAAGATATAGGGAGCTTGATTTAAAGAGACCTTTTAAGGTTCCATTGAACATAGGGAGATTTCCGGTAACTGCTTTCCTAGGTTTCCTATCCTGTCTTTTCATGATTGTACAGTTCGATATCTCTGTAATTATATCAGGGTCTCTCTTAATAGTGGGGGGTGTCGTTCTACATAGACTTCTAAAGATGAGATAGTACAGAAGTTGGATAAGGGTTAAGTGGAGTGTACTTGTTTACTATTGGGACCATACCGTACCTAACTTTTGTAGAACCACCGGCCTTTCTTCACAACATGGCAAGAACGATCAATCTTGAACTTGGGCAGCCATACATACCTAGTAGCATCGAAGACGTTCTACTGACCAAGAAGGTTGCGCCGTCTAAACCTAACCCTATCAATATCATCTCCAACATCTTCCTCTTTATATTAATATTCGCCGAGATAGATATCTATTCCTAGATGTCTATTGAGGTGGGAGAAAGGCATAAATTCGCCCTTTAAAGCATACGTCTATCTAGACATTCGAGACCTATATCTAAGCGCTTTCATAAAATTAACTCTTTTAATTTAAACGTGTTATAATATTGGAGGAACCAATCCTTGTAATTGGTAAATTCCTCTTATAATCAGCCTAAATCCTATGAAAAAGTAAATTATCGCAAGTAGTACCTCAAATTTCTTAGGTGAAGTTCGATATGCAAGCCTTGGACCTACTTGAGCCAATAACACACTGGCAACTCCAATTCCAAGGAAGGCTGTTAAATTGAGCCATCCAAAGGTTAATGGAGGATAGTCGATTGCATGTTGCATCTGATCTATATGCCCAAGTAAACCGAATGATAAGGTACCGATTGAAGAGCCTATAACCATAGTGGCAAGGGATATTCCAACTGCCAAGAGAGCAGGTACACCTAAAAGAGTGTTCAAGACTGGTACATACACTATTCCTCCACCACTTCCAATGAAATGAGCAAAAATTCCAGAGAATAGACCGCTCGCTGCATATTTCGACACTGGCGGAGCGGTTAATTCTTTTACAGTTGTTGGCTTAGCCTTCATGAGCCTGTATGCACCGAAGAAACAGAACAGTCCAAAGATAATCTCCAGAACTATTCCCGATTCAGCCCGAAAGGATGTGAAAAACGTGAAAACCAATAGAGCACCGATAAAACTTCCAATGCCGACAGGGATTCCAAAGCTCAGATAGTGCCTAACTGGAAACTTCATGTTCTTTATCTTTAATTCCTTTCTGTGCCTATGTACTCCGCTAAAGCTGGTCAGGACTACTATCGGCATATTCGTCCCAAAGGCTATCAATGTAGCAAGGCCTGGAGACACCCCCATGAAGGTCTCGAAGATGTAGATCGTAACGGGAACAGTTATGAAGCTTCCACCCACACCGAAGAAGGAGCTCACCAACCCAACTACTGCACCAGTTATGAGCAAAATAGTAAACATAATGATAATAGTTAAATCAATCATCCCAATATCAACCCATTGTCCAAATCTTAAGGTTAAAAGAGCGGGTTTTTAATCATTATTAGATGCGATGGGCAATGTGTGAACGAAATTAAAAAGGGTGCTGTATTTTCTACAGCTTTTAGCTTTTTTATTTCTGTATTATTTTAATCGTATCGGTGCCTTCAAATGGTGTTCCGTCAAAGAGATTGCCTGTGATCGTCAACGTAAGTTCATAGAATTTGACTCGTTCCTCGTAGTCTGTCGAACTTGGCCATGTATACGCTGTTTTGAATTTTTGACCACATTCCTACATCTTATCCAATTGATCCGTTCTAGGATCCGTGTCTTTTATGTTAATAATTAAATGTTATTTTTAAAATATTTATATATCGTATAAAAATCTTCAAAAATCTCAAAGGTGTCAATATGGTAAGTGTGAGTATTGGGAGTATCTTTAAGAGGAAGGATGGAAGGTATTTTATCTATCTCCCAAAGAATCTAGTAGAAGATACAAGCTTCCCCTTTCCAATAAAATCACCAGTAAAGGTAAAAGTTCGCTTTATACCTGGAGAAAAAAGGTTAATAGTAGAAGAATAGGAATAGGCTCGACCTCTTCCCCATAAAAAATATAGTGAGGTGGTTTTATGCTTGGTTAGTGATTTCCTTTTACGAGGTAGAGAGGTTCTATCTCTTCAGGCTTTATGACCTTCTCATGAAATTCATCGGCTAGAATCTGAAGGAATACCTCCTGAACGTTCGAAAGAGTAGGATCCATATCAGGAAGAGCATAGCAGCCTTTCAATTTATCTAAAGAATTGCAAGATCAGTCCTTTTATCGTTATAAGGTGCGATAGACGGTTTTAAAAAATTCATTTTTTTTAAGTCTGAAGTAGATCAATATGGTCAATGCTAATTATGGGCACAAGCAGGAGCACCATATTCAAGTGAGGTGGCGATAATATCTCTCCAAATAATCAACGTAGTTTCAGTTAGGTTAATCACTTTTGAAGTCATTTTAAATCTAGAATTCTATGGTCTTACCTACTCCAATCTCGATGAAGTCTTCTGCAAAGGCTTGCTTGAACATCCTTTTCACAAGGTCTCCGCTACAGTGACACGGGGCAACCTTCTTAACACCTAAGTCTTGAAACTGATGGATGATTGATGTAATGTTGTCCCGAGAAGTAGTTTCGATATGATAGCCTCCCATTACAAGATGTATTCTCATCTTGGTCAACTCTTTGGCCTTTTTGATGATCCTTACAATACCAGGATGAGAGCAGCCTGTAACAACTACAAGACCCATCGATGTGTTTACTAGAAGAGACTGCTCCTTTATAGCTATTCCAAGCTCTCCAGTCGAAGCTACACCATCGAATATCTTGATGGCATCTCTAACTTCGATAACTTCACATCCGTAACTCTTTATCTCTCTTTTAAAACCACTCAGAAAACTGGAAGGTACATAAACCTTAAAATGGTCATCTGAACGTATGACCCCCATCAATCCTCCAGCATGATCTCCATGTATATGGGAGAGAGCTATCACTTCGATCTTCTTCACGTCTATGTTAAGCTTAGCCATGTTATAAAGTAAGATTTCAGTATCTCCACCTGTGTCAAAAAGGATGTTGAATCCATTTACGTTGACAAGGCAGCCAAATCCCCATGCAACCTTCAACCGATCATCGAACCTGTTGTTGTCGTAAACTATCAGAAATTTAGCTTTATTCACTGTTTCCATTTTATCATTCTCCGTGGGGTAGGCATTACACTCTTAAATACTGATAATAATATTCATAGATTACTTTAAACATTTGACATTTGAATGTTTCCCGAATTAGTCTGGGGTAAGACGTTTTTCTCCTTTCTTAAGAAAGTCTTCAATTTTACCTACGATCTCTACGAACGCTTTTGCGGCTGGGGAGTCTGGATGTTCGATAATGAAAGGAGAACCTTGATCAGAACCTTCACATATCCGTGAATCGAGGGGGATCTTCCCAAGAAAAGGGACGTCAAGGTCGTCTGATATCTTCTGACCTCCATCAACCTTGAAGATGTTCGTCTCAGCACCACATTTTGGGCAGACAAAACCACTCATGTTTTCTATGATCCCTATTATCGGCGAATTCAGTTTACGGGTGAAAGTAACTGCCTTTTTGACAACTATCTGAGAAACTTCAGAAGGGATGGTGATTATAATGACACCATCTATATCTGCTATGAGTTGCATTATGCTGAGTGCTTCATCACCTGTTCCGGGTGGAAGATCGATGAGGAGGAATTCAAGTTCACCCCAGACCACATCAGCCAGAAACTGCTTTATAGCTACAGATTTCAGTGGACCACGCCAGATTATAGGTGTCTCATCAGATTGGAGGAGAAAGTCCATAGATATTATCTTTATTCCTAGAGGTCCTATTGCTGGGAAAATTCCTGGTGGACCGACTCTTAACTGTTGCTTTCTCGCTCCGAGCATCTTTGGTACGCTCGGCCCTGTGATGTCTGCATCCAGTATACCCACCATATTTGGTCGACCCTTCCGTGCCAAGGCGACAGCCAAGTTAGCGGCTACGGTACTCTTGCCAACTCCACCCTTGCCGCTGAGCACAACTATCTTATGCTTGATCTTGGCCATCCAAGCATCTATGCGACGCTCCTGTTCACTAATCTCCTTACCTCTGTTTTGCATAGATCACTCACACCATTTTACTTTATTATTAGTTTTCGGTTCTCCTTGTATCGATGTCTTGCAGATCTTAGGCCAATCTGCAGATTCAAGATATCGGGGTGCCACAACAATATTTTCATTCACCACGCTACTCCCATAATATGTGCAAAAACACAAATAAATACCTTTATTAATTATTGTTTATTCAAGAGCGTATATGCAATTTTTATGCATTTATTCAAATGCACGATAAACAAAAGTTCTGATAAGGGTGAGAAGATGAAGGTATGTGTGCCAACAATAGGATATAGTGGATTAGACGATTATGTTAGCGTGCATTTCGGAC
>JAKLZD010000093.1 GCA_024256245.1 Candidatus Methylarchaceae archaeon HK01M | reverse complement strand
AAGGGCGCTGTAATAATCAGGATTATAATGATTAAGAAAGCATAGCTACCCTTCATGCTTCTTCATTGGCAGCAAGAACTTTTCATATCTTTTGAGCAAAAACGATAGACTGAAAGCTGTAAAGACGTTGACTCTTGCCAAGTTGGTCGGAAGCTGCGTAGGTAAAAGACCAACACTGAAACTCATGATCCTGAAGGATTGCTGGTCGATGATAAACTGGAACTTAGGTACCGAAACTTAAATAGATTGAAGAGAAAGTGAATCAAAATCAGTTTAACATAAAAACGATCAAATACATCCAAATTTCTGGATATCTAAGAAGGTGGAGGGGTCGAGCCTATGAAAAATGCTTTGAAGCTACTAGTCAGTATAGATGGGGTCGAAGAAGCCTTGAATGCGTTTAAAGGAGGAGCAGATATCATAGATGTAAAAAACCCTAAAGAGGGAGCTTTGGGTGCGAACTTCCCTTGGGTAATAGCTGAGGTTAAAATGATTCTGGGGCAGAGAGCTCAGATAAGTGCAACCATAGGCGATATGCCCAACCTTCCAGGCACAGCCTCTCTTGCTGCGTTGGGTGCTGCATCTTCAGGTGTAGATTATGTGAAAATCGGTTTATTTGGACCAAAATCTTTCGATGAAGCCGTTTATATGATTAGGAGTGTAGTGAAATCCGTTAAAGATTACAGCCCCAGAGTAAAGGTAATTGCTGCAGGCTATGCCGATTATGATAAATTCTCAGGATTAAATCCCTTACTCCTCCCAAATATCACGTATAAATCTGAAGCAGATGGGGTATTGATCGATGTAAAAAATAAAGGAGAATCGAATCTATTCGACTTTCTTAATCCATCCCAACTTCGCATTTTTGTCAATGAATCACATAAGCTCGATCTTATGGTCGCATTGGCTGGAAGATTGGGCAAGGAGGACATAGCTCAAATTCAAGAACTAGGTGCGGATATCATGGGTGTGAGAAGATCTGTCTGTAATAAGAACAATTTCCATCTCGGCAAAGTTCAGGAGGCCCTCGTTTCAGACTTCATAGAGGCAATAAGAGATCAAAATAATATGACGAGCCGATCTTCCTACCGAATCTTGGATGAACGAATCAAAACGATTGGATAATGTTCGACTCTATCCAGCATCTCCAAAGTAACCTCCGTGAGACCCACATCAAACCTTTCAGCTACATCCCATGCTGTTCTTCCTGCGCCAGATTTCCTTAATTTATGTGACAATTGTGAGATATCCAAAGCTCTATCGACGCCTATATCGGAGCTAACAGCTAAAGGTGTTGCCCTATACTTGAGTCTAAGGCCTCTACCTATCACGTATGCAATAAAACCCCCTCCGGATACTATTCCTCTTATGGGTCTTGGGAGTGGCGTAAAATGCAAGTTATGCCAAGAGTATGTCATATCCGTATCAACGACCATCACGCATACCTTCTTTCCTGTGGCACTCTGAATTTCAGCCCGTATTCTCCTTACTTCTTCATAAGGATCGTCCAAGGGTAGGCATGCATAAGAGAAAGGGAGGTTGCTTACATCTATCCCTCCTTCTGATCCATGCCTTAAAGCTTGTAAGAATCCAGCATATTTCAATGCCACTTGCTTATGGGCTGCCCCCTCATTTCTAGGATACCTTCTTAAGCGGTAGACGTTTTTTAACTTCAGATGGCATATTTTAGCTAAAATGTACCCCCATACATACCTCATCCAGATAAGAGATATGAATCTGGCCAGTAAACTTGGTTTAATATCTCTTTCATCGATCAACCTTCCCTTTGCCACAGAAATAGCCTTCTCAGATACTGTAATCATGTCCCCATCTTCGATTTTATCGATTATAGAGTTCTTTATGATATCTATGTAGTCGTCGCCAGGTTTCCAGTATTTCGTTTTAATAGGTATCGCCATATACTTCATAATAATGCCCTTGATGGGTAAGGCGTTATCTCTGTGAAAAGATCTTTCCTACCTTTTAATACGCTCTCGATTCTTTCTGGATGCTTGCCACTTACCACATAGCATATAAGTTGCTTTTCGATGAGGATTCTTGGAAGGAATTCGTCAATACAACTTTTCATATTCTCCTTAAGCAACTTCTTTGCAGAAATCCTCTTGAAAATCTTTGCCTTGGAGTTTTTCATAGGGTCTACCGTGAAGATTCCGTCGACATCCTTTATTAAAATCAATTTCTCAGCCTTTAGTAATGAAGCAATAAAGGCAGATATAGAGTCTGAAGTTACATTCCAAGAATGCTCTAAAGAGTCTAAGGAGAACATGATCTTTGATGGGAGGATTATGGACAACCTTTTCTTATATTGTAAAGTATCGTCAAGGTCATACACTAATCTGGCTTCACCTATAATATCCTTTAAAAGTAGCCCATACTGATCCATCGCTAATATCGCCATTTTGTGAGCGATATCTTCCGACAATCTAAATTCATCATAGAAATACCTTACAGTGTCTGCAAAGTTCCCTCCACCAGGAACGATCATTATTTCATTTTTTTTGGAGAGGAAGACCAATCTTTGGCATAACCTAACTAGACTACTTCGGTCTTTAGCTAAGCTACCCCCTATCTTTATCACTGAGACCATTCTATCTCTCTTGCTCTTTGACTATAAGCTACCATTAAGGCTACGGCTGCGGAAGGAGTAGCGATAGATGCATCTTTACCAACGATATGCTCAAGGTCGATGATTCTCTTGAACCTTAACTTTTCCCCTGCTCTTCTTCCCAAAAAGTCTCTCCCGATCCCTGTTGTAACAAGGAATAAGTCGTTCTTGACGAAGGCTTTTAACGAATCATGCACTTGTTTAAGACCGTCTGCTATTTTGTCTATCTGCTTATTATATATGTAATCGGCAATAGCAACTATATTTTCCTCTTCTAGTATATCTGTATCAGCACATACCACTCTTGCAAGCCTAGACATGGCTTCACTCCTTGTCTTTCCTCTTTTATCTGCTGTCTCTGTTGTATATTGGTCTTGGCTTATGTTACCCAGAACAAGGTGTACATCTCCAGATAAGGCGAAGAGCTCTGATGACACTCTAGTTCTAATCCCCCTAACAGGGATCGCTTCTGCAATAGTTGCGATATTTGTTCTAAGTGCACCGGTATAGATGAGCTCCCCAGTAGAAAGTCTCTCTAAATCGGTCTTTCCCCTTGCTATAGCCTTCCCTTTGACGATGGGGATTATGTCTGTGGTTGTGCTACCTACATCCAAGAGGATACAGTCCTTTACCCACTTGGAGACCATCCAAGCAGTACTAGCCCAATTGGCGCTGGCTACCTTCAAATATTCTCCCTTTGCTTCTTCGACAGTCTTAAGATGGGCATCGGCGTCAAGCACAAGTATCTGTTCTTTAGGGAAGACTTCCTCAATACAATCCAGTATATGGCTTACTCCCTCCCTCTTTGTTTCATACACATCAGAAAGCTCAGCGGTCATAGTCACGCCAATAAAATCTATATGGGATCCTCTAGCTATCTCTGTCTTCAACTTCTTTAACATGAAGAGGAGATTCTCCTTCCCCTCGATCCAGATTGAAAAATGATGTGTGATAGTTTTGAGCCTATGCGCTTTCTCATCTCGAACCTCCATCAATGTTGCCTTGATGTTTGCTCCTCCTATATCCCAGCCGATGATCTTCATTTAACTCACGTCAACTCAACAATTTTCGAAGGCGGTGTCTTGCTTTCTGAAATCTAACTCTGGCCTCCTTTAAGTCTCTTCCTTTTGTAGCAAAAAATGCATAATTCTTGTTATTGATAGGAAAGGAAGGTGCGACAACTTCTTGCATATAGTAAGTTTCTTTAAGCAGATCATTACTTAGGGCTGGTAGAACCTCCTTTATGAACAGAGCATAACCGAAAGGTTTGAAGTCTTCTGGCAACCTATCTTCGAGAGACGCCTCAACTATTATCTTGGCTAAATTTATATTGGATATATTCCTTAGACCAATATAAGACACTGTCAGACGGGGGTTGATTTCGATCAGCACAGGTTCATTCTTTGATAGGACGATATCTACCCCAACATAACCTTTCAACCCTCTGAAAAGTTCTACAGCCCTTCTGGCAGTATGGAATGCAACTTCTCTCAATTTATGATCGAGAGGAACTACGCCCCCTATATAGTTTGAATTTTTCTTAGGTTGATTAAGGGCTATAATCTGTAGGTTCAAGGTGAGTGGCATCACTCTTCTTCCATTAGAAATTAGACTGACGCTTGCGTGGACGCCCCGTACCAACTCCTGTATCAGGTATTCGCTAGCCTCTGTCTCTTCCTTTATCTTGTCTATTGCAGGTAGAACTTGAGAAATTTCCCTTAAAGTGCTCAATCCACGGCATCCAACACACTCTATAGGCTTTATGATAAGGGGGAAACCCATCTCCTCAGATATACCTTGAGCTTTTTCAACCCCTTCTCCAACTGTAGCATACCTAGTCTCTGGTACAGGAAATCCATCTTTCTTCAATCTGTTATAAAGCCTATATTTGTTGCATACCGCTTTGACCGAATTTATCGTACAATTTAGAGAGGCAACGCCCAACTCCTCGCTCAGCCTTAAAAGATCGACAAGTATCCCATTAGATTCTGGAGCTATCAAAAGAGAGGCATCGGCATCTTTCAAAAGATCCCTAAATCTGATTTTAAACTCCCTCTGAGAATTTACTACGTAGATCCTGTCTGCTTTCAAAGGTGGCTGAAATACAGCAAGTCTTGAATCCAGTAGCGTGGAAGTATGGTAGTCCGCCTCCTTGAAGTCCCTCAAGACTGAGCTGAGCATGCTATACCCTTCGCTTAAGATGCTTGATGGCAACTTTCTTTCTGATAAACCACCACCAGAGATATACTCGAATATGGCCACCTTCAACATATCATAATAAGTTAATTCACTCTTGTAAATGAGGTTATCCTCTTGAATTGATATGAATCCTCTCTCTTATTACGAGATTTCATTAGAAACCTGCAGATGATGTTTATTTGTATGGGTCTATCTTACGATCTAATCGAATTATTCCATCCGACTTATCCCAACTGTTAAAAGTTCTTCGTTGTCGGGTGCTTTGATGAAGACTGGTACATTCTTCTGTTTTGTAGCCTTATACGATACAAAAAGCCATTCTCCTGTGTCGAGTTCGGTGGTCTTATCCAATACATCGTAGCTTAATGAGAAAGAGTCGGCTATCACCATTCTATCATAGAACCTTGGCAAGGTACTCACGAAGTAGCTGTGGAGTTGCTGTAAGGCATTTACATTTAAATGGGCTACACGTTGCGTACTTATCCAGCAATAGGCTCTGTACTTTCTCCCCTGTCTGAGTAGAGCTTCAACAGCTCTATTAGAGCTGTCTGTAAAGTCCGATCTGATCATTCTATCTGGGATGAATTCTTGGGCTTCATCGAGAACTATCAGAACCTTTCTTCGAACGCCAGAAGTCTTCTTCAAGAGGAGAAGGCGATCTAGGAACCTTGACACAACCAATCTGGCAGTATCGGGCTCGGGAAGATAAATTATGTTAAGCCTAGGAGTCTTAGGACTTAGCACAAAGGATGCAAGCCTCTTAGGATTAAGATGGGATGCCTCGGCCTCTGCAACTTCCTCTTCCTCAGCACTTTTTATGTAGTCGACCAAACTCGTCAAGTCCAGTTTAATGGACGACATACCATGAACCGATTCTATTACCTCAGTTAATATAGCTGCCAGTTCGCCTCTATCTTCTTCATTCAGTTGAGCCACTAAAATTTCAGGGTTAAACCTCTTCTCTCTAAGGAAGCATTGCATCAATTGTTTAAGTGCAAGGGTTGCCTGTATTCTTCCTGACCCCCTCGAATCCGATGCAGATTGTAGGGCAGACATAACATACTCCAATGTTATCTCTGGTGCTTGGTCTAGAATGACTTGAGAGAGCCTATGGATTCTCTCTTCATCAAAAAGGGCCTGTATCCTGCTGACCAAGGTTTTTTCGTTCAACTCTAGCGTTTCTGGTATAGCTTGTGAGCACAAAAAGTTGTAGGCATCTTGGCCAAAGTCGTCTGTTGAGAATACTATGCCATCTTGAAGGATGTCTAGGAGGTGTATCGAGTACTCCCCTGCTACATCAAA
>JAKLZD010000066.1 GCA_024256245.1 Candidatus Methylarchaceae archaeon HK01M | reverse complement strand
GTATGTGAGAGCGGGACAAAAGAAGGTCCTAAAGGTCATAAGGATAAGTGAATCTAGGAAGGAGGTAGACCTATCCTTGAGACAGGTTACTGGTGAGGAAAAAAGAGAGAAGCTAATGGCTGTAAAGAAGGATGAAAAAGCGAACAGCATATTGTCTCTTGCAGAAAGTAAGTTAAATCTTGATGAAGATATGAATAAGAAGTATAGGGAGATCTTGATGGAGGAATTTGAAACTTTATATGATGCTGTAGAGCAGGTATCGAAAAAGGGCATCGACGTTCTTCAGAAGTTGGGCTTGCCACAAGATTACTCTTCGACTCTAGAGGCGATAGCAAAAGAAAAGGTGACCATTCCAACTGTCAGGATTCGGGGAATAATGGAACTAAGGTCTGACTTACCCAATGGCATAGAAATTATAAAGTCTGCTTTATTGAATATAGAAAATGCAGATGAAGAGGTAAAAATCGATATAAGGTATCTAAGTGCACCAAGGTATAGGATAGATGTAGAGGCTGAAAACTATAAGATCGCTGAGAAAGTATTGAACGCCAGCATCCAAAAGGTAAACAAGAATATAGAAAAGAAGGGAGGAAGATTCTCTTTTAAGCGAGAGAAATGATGCTCTTTGAAGAAACTTTTAAAAAAATGCCCATCTTGCAACACTTATACTTTACAAAAGAAATGTCCAAAATGCAAGAACTTAACTGTATCTCCTCATCCTGCCAAGTTCTCCATCGATGATAGATATGCCCTATACAGGGTCAGGGATAGATATCTAGAAAAAATTGAATGAAGACTTTTATTGAAAAGATAACATTCATTTAAATGTCTTTGTCATCCAGATATGCTTTCTGGCTGTGTTGAAGCCCACCTTTTTAAAGAAATTCAATGCTTCAACATCCCCCTGTTCGGTATCGACGATTATCATCCTTGCCCCCGCATCTCTCAACCTTTTTTCGATTTCTTTGTATAATTTCATCCCAACTCCACGTCTGTGGTGCCTCTTCTTTACTCCGAGCCAGGCTACATATCCATACTTCCAAGCTGAACGAGATTTTTCTATAAATGTAGCCATAGCAAACCCTACGACCCTCCCACTCTTTTCAGCCACGACACAAAATTCTGCATCTCCTGTATATAGAGAAGCGATTTCAAACGAATCCCAAGTCCTATACATCAGGGGGAATCTCTCACTGGTAAAGATTTCTTCACCTATGTGAAACACCTTTGGCAGGTCGTCGATGGTCATGTCCCTAATACATATCTCGTCATCTTCCTTTTTTTTCATAGAGGATGCTGCTCACCGCTGTTTAAATATGGTATTAATAGAGTTTTACTCAAATTTAAAGCTGTAGTTTCTTTGCGATAATGCATGAGGCAATAGGCGAAACTAATCTACAACTTGATACACCAAGACTTGAGCAAAACTATCGAAGGAGGAGGCGAATGCTAGCCTCAAAAGACCGTTGCTATCTTGAGGATACTTTATGGTATAATTGCCTGCTTGAATAGGCATGTTATATTGATAACTGAGCTCCTCTGAATATTCCTTATCGTAATCTAATGGGAACATCTTACCCAACAAAGTATCCGTCCAGAAGTAATCTGTAAGCAAGCCACCAGTACCAATATATAGTGAGACGTCGAGTCCTGGGATTTCAGCAAACCAACTTATCTTTCCCTCATCCCCACCTAAGGATAGAAGGAAAGGCGGGAATCCACCAATCCCACATTTTAAAACTCCTTCTTCATCTTCCCACTTTGTAGCCGAGAAAAGGGTCGCCATATAAGCTGGTCTATACTCTTCTGTGCTTGGGTCCCATCTGAGCTGGTCGATGATCTCCTTTGCTTCAGTCTCGTTTGATAATAATAATCTACCTATATGAGCTATACGGGTGGAGTTTATAGTTGCGTTATCGGCTAGGCTGGTTCTATCTCCCATGACAGTTATCCAATAACCATAATCCCACCATGCAATAATTACAGCATCTTCGGGCGTATTCTCCCTCATCCAAGTTAGGGCTTCTAGCCAGTCTGGAACAAGTATGCCTGGGTTGTATTGTAATGCTGAAATCGATATGGTTGTAGGTGCATCGTACTGTGGTATCCAATAATAATTGGCAGAAGCCAAAAGAGCTATCAGAACGACTGCAGATATGATCTTCATTTCAGTCCCTATGCCATAAATTCTCCTTCTTTTCTTCTCAAGAGGGGCTTTAGGTTTGAGCAGAGACGAAACCAATCCAGTGAAGCCTATACCAGCCAAAACCGCAAAAGCTATCGAGGAATAGACCATAAGCCTTGAAAAGGACGATGCTACGTAAATTGCAGTTGCTCCTAAGATCAAAGAGTAAGCCGAAAATATGGTCCTCTTCTTTAACATAAGGAAGGCGCCAAAGGCCGCTAAGGGAATCAGAATCCAGTATGAGATGAAGAAGCTGGCACCTGTTGGCATTTGATGCTCAGCCACAGACTCTACTAAAGGATTGCCAGACTCTTGGAAAGGGAATATGACGGTGAAATATCTGCGGGTCAACCTCGATACTAGGCCTAGGTTCATAGCTAAAAGGCCGAGTAATGCTATAAATACCAATGCTCCTATCAGAACCTTTCTGTAATCCTTCGGCTTCATTATAGTCTTGGTGTAAAAGCCCAGTATAGCAAAAGCGAGGCCAGCAAAGAGTATCATACCCTGTAATCCAAATATTATGCTCGGCCCTGGCCTGGGGAAGGCTGCGCTTATAATAAGGCTCGATGCAGCAAACATGCTGCCACCATATATTACACGCTTTAAATCTACCTTAAGGAAGGGGGAGATGAGGAATAACAGCCCCATCACACCGAAGAAGTACTGCGCTCCCCCCCAAGATAGATTCGCATAGCCCAGCAAAATGCCGGACAGTATCGCCCGCCAAGTAAGACCTATCTTCTTTACCTTTGGACTGAATATAGATAGAAATAGATACGCTGAGAGTATTGCCAAGAAGAGGGCCAATGGCTCTGATTTGTACCAACCAAGATTCCCCCTTGATATTATTGAAGGTGAGGTGGCTATTATTAAGGAAGAAAGAAGACCGGCACCAGTCCCGCCTATCTTTCTAACAAGTAGGAAGATTGCAAAGACTGTAAGAGCTCCAAAGAAGACTGGGAATAATACTAGAAAGTCGTAGAGGGACACACTTACACCAAATACATTCCTAAACAGTAGAAAGAGTATCGCCCCGGTAAATTGCAACCCTCCTTGGGATGTTGGAGCTACATCACGACCTTCTGGGTACCATGCCATGTAATCCCTCCATGAGAAGTAGTCAAAGACTCCTAGAAACCCCTTCTCATCAAAGGAATCTACTATGAACTGAGCCCCACGATAATCGTAATATGGATCGAACTCATTCAGGTAGAAGCCATACTTTGCGGGTACAGATCTTATCAAAAGGGCAGTAGAGAAAGATGTTATGAGAACTAGATAGATTAAGAGATTTCGCCTTTTAATATTAGGCCTTTTTAATATCCTCTTTAGAGCTTGAATCTTGATCTTAGGGAGTTTCAATGAGCCTATAGGCTGATGTAGAATAGTAGTTAAAAAGCTTCCTCTTGTTTTTGAAGTATCGTTTAAATTAAAGCCGATATTTGCCGCCAAGATATTCGATGAGACGGTTCTACTATCTCCAAGATCTCCTAGTTTTAGATGCTTTTTAAACTATTTTGACAGATAAATCTCCCATCTTGTTGTAGAGCCGCACATTAAGTAGCATAGGTGTAAGTGATTCTAGTAGCTTGGATGTTTTTAAGGGCCCTGCATAAATTGGGCGAAGATTTGAGATTTGAGACACGAGTTTTGAAACCTGCTTAATCGCTTCTGTATCATCCCCTGCCATTATGACGTCGTAGTCTAAGTCTACTTCTAGTCTACAGAGCTTCTTGGCAGGTAAGGTATGAAACGCTGCGACTATGCGCTTTGACTTTAACTCAAAAGAGATAACCTCTGCAGCCGAGGCATATCTTGGCAAGTTAGAAGAACCACTCAGTAGGTATGGAGCATAACTGAAGCTTTCACCATCCTTATCTATAGGCACAACAGGAGACACTACGATCTTGTCTTTAGTAATGAAGGGTCTTATAGATCGAGTGAATTTAATTAGATTTTTATATGGGACAGAAAATACCACAATTTCAGAGACCTTGGCCGCTTGAAAGTTTTCATCACCTATGATGCTGCCCTCCATCTCCTTTCCATAAAGCCTCTCAGCCACCCGCTTGTACTTCTCTGCAAAGGCTTTGGCCCTTTCTTCATCTCTGGAGCCGATAACTATATTATGGGAGCTTGCCCATCTTAAGGCTAGACCTCCGCCAAAATCCCCTGTTCCTCCTAAGATAGCTATCTTCATCTATACTCGATCTAACTCAATAATGAACAGATCAATAACTTTTATGGTTCACAGATTAAATTTTTAAAGAATTTACCTAGTAGAAAGGCTGACTTCTATGTATACGTCCTCGGGAATCCTGAGCCTCATGAGCTGGCGCATAGTCCTGTCATCAGCATCTATATCTATCAGCCTGCGATGAATACGCATCTCCCATCTATCAAATGTAGAGGTACCTTGCCCACTAGGAGCTTTTCTTGTCACCACCTTCCTCTTTTTTGTTGGAAGGGGATGTGGTCCTCTGGTCTTTACACCCGTCTTCTCGGTTATATCTCTTATCTCTTTACAGATCTGTTCTAAGTTGCTCAGATTTGTGCTTGTGAGCTTTATCCTAGCGAATTGAGGCATAGTGTTTCATCTTCCTATTAACATTCTTTTAAGGCTTATCCTTCACATTATATTGCTTACTCTCAATAGGGCATAAATATGTTACACTTAATAAAAGTGAGCGATACATGATCGTAGGTAACTTTTTCCATAACTTTAATGTCTATTTCACATTAAGGTTATAATTCTCCTATATGCTCTTCTTAAATTGAGACAATTGTTTCCCTGAAAACACCCTCTTTTGTAATCATCGGTGATCTTCTTCTCATCTCTCGATGATCCTGCCCAACCTATCATGTGCTCTCTTCTCTTATGAAACTTGAAAGATAATATTTTAAAATTGTGTTAACCAGGTGATCGTGATTAGGCTTTTGTTTGTACCTTTTCTGCAGTCACCTTTTGGGTAATCTCTTTTACGACTCCTGCAGCTATAGTTGTACCCATATCTCTAAGTGCGAAACGCCCGAGCTCTGGCATTTCCTTGTAAGTTTCTATACAAAGGGGTTTGACAGGCTGAATTCTGATTATGGCCGAGTCACCTGTCTTGAGCGATTTGGGCTTCTCTTCTACCACTTGCCCAGATCTTGCATCTATCTTCGATACCAACTCTGTAATCTGGGCAGCCACCTGTGCTGTATGAGCATGTAGTACAGGTGTGTATCCTGCTGCTATAGCTGTAGGATGGTGTACGATTATGACTTGTGCCATGAACTCCTTGGCTACTGTAGGCGGATTGTTGGGGTGGCCAACTACATCGCCCCTTCTGATATCCTTTTTAGAGATCCCTCTTAGGTTGAAGCCTATATTGTCGCCAGGTATAGCTTGTGGGATATTCGCATGATGCGTTTCGATCGATCTAACCTCAGCAATAGTCATAGAAGGTGCTATCACTACTTTATCTCCAGTTTTCACCACACCAGTCTCTACCCTCCCAACTGGGACGGTGCCTACTCCTGTAATTGAATAGACATCTTGAATAGGGAGTCTAAGAGGTTTGTCGATGGGCTTTGGAATTTCAAAGAATTGGTCAAGAGCTTCGTAAAGGGTAGGTCCAGTGTACCATGGCATCTTTTCTGATCTCTTGACAAGGTTTTCACCAGTCCAACCTGAACACGGTATGATTGGTATTCCTTTTATATCGTAACCCACTGTCTTGAGGAGCTTCTCTAATCCTGCCTTGACTTCCTCGTACCTCTCCTCACTATAATTAACAGTAGCGTCATCGAACTTACTCATGGCGACTATAATCTGTCTGACTCCCAAGGTAAACAAAAGGAAGACGTGTTCACGTGTCTGCCCTCCAGGACCGATACCCACTTCGTACTCGCCCTTCTTAGCGGAGACGAACAGTACCGCGGTGTCTGCTTGACTGGCTCCTGTAATCATATTCTTGACGAAGTCCCTGTGGCCTGGTGCATCGATTAGAGTAAAGAAGTATTTATCCGTCTCAAACTTCTGAAAAGCAAGGTCGATGGTAAGACCCCTCTCACGTTCGTCCTTTATTCTATCCAGCACCCAAGCATACTTGAAAGTATCACCTCTACCATACTTCTCAGACTCTTTAGAATACGCTTCTATTGTACGTTGGTCGACTACGCCGAGATCATAGAGGAAATGTCCCATGCCTGTCGATTTCCCGTGATCGACATGCCCAGTGATTACAAGGTTTAAGTGTGGTTTTGCTGACATATCCACTCAACTTTACGCTTAATTATAAAAATCTTTTCGCTATATAAGGATTAAGGTTAAGTAGAACACTTCATGCAATCTCTCATACCAATTTTAAAGTTAGGGATAAACAGAAACAACTTTGTATAAATTGATAGCTCTTCTTAACCAATAAACTTCGAACTTTCTAGGTATTCTCCTTTATCTGGAGTAGACTGCCTAACGATACTAAGAGAATATGAAGATCGCCTAATGCAAAAAATAAGGTGGTGGGTTAGAAACCCATGATTTTTGTCGCTTCATCCCTTGTTATAGCCACCAAGGTTTCTGTTGATGCAAAGTCAAGAAATGGGAGGACTGTGTTCAAGGCCGCTGTCTCATTGGGCCCTTCTGTGTATAAGACCAAGTCGTAACGCCCAAGGGTCCAGAAGATAAACCGGACTTTCGTTCCCTTAGGTGGGTTCTCAATCGCTCTTTCCATTTCTTGAAGTCGTTCTTTAGTAGGCCTGCCCCTAAGTTTTACTAAGGTTATGAAGTGCAATTCTTATCAATTAAATTCATCGAAAATTTATTATTTAAGCCTAACTAAAGTAGGGATAATCGAATGAATACTTGATTGCATATAACACTGTTCCATAATAACTGTATTATAATTATGTTTTTTATGTATGTTAAAAACAAAAAATCAAATGATTTACTTTCGTAAGAAAGATGGGATACGGTTAATATTTGGTCATATTTTACAGACTTTCGATTACTATCATCGTGAGCATAGACCTTACTTTATCTAATCGTCTAATATTCCACGCAACTGTCTCCTTGACCTTCTCCATAGAATCTGCTGATATCTTTGCTATTATGTCGTAGACCCCGTAAACGAAATGGGCTTCCTCCACATACTCAATCTTCCCAAGCTCCTTTAGTAATTCTCTTTCTGTTCCTAGGTCTGCATTTATCAATACGAATGCTA
>JAKLZD010000039.1 GCA_024256245.1 Candidatus Methylarchaceae archaeon HK01M | reverse complement strand
ATTTTCGATTTTAAAGTTAACGATATGATAGATTTTCATTTAAAGGAAGAAGTGTTGGCTACCATAGCCCTTGTCCCCTATAAGAGCACTCTAAAGTATGGTTTCATAGAAATGGATGAATATGGGGCTGTAAAAAAGTGGCGGGAGAAGCCTACAGTTGAAGGCCTCATAAATGTTGGTTGTTACGTCATGGAACCGAGATTCCTAGATTACATACCAGAAGATAAGATGTTTGGCATGAACTTAGCCTTTGAGAGAGCTTTAGAGGCAAATGAGCGCATTTACGGTTACGTTTCTAAAGGTAGTTTCACAGACATAGGAGATAGAAAGAGTTACATCAAAGTTTACAAGAGGTATTTAAAAAAGTTAGGAGAAATAGTATAAGTAGGTTTTACAGTTGCGATCATCCAGTAACGATTCAGACTTGCACCTTTTGATCTTTGAAGACAAAACGACCTTAAATTTCCATCCTATAACTCTAACCAGACCTGCCTTTGAACTTATGCTGGGTACAAAGACTTTGCTAGATGCCATCTTAGATGAGATGAAGCCTGAGAACTATTCGTTAATCGTTTCAGAGTATTTAGAGCCTATCACCATAAAAAGACACCCCAATATTGACATAAATCCTCAAAAAGTTGATGAAGAAGTGATCTTCATCAACGCCCTTCTAAGGCTAGATACAAAAGAATTGAATAGTCTCTTGAAGAAAGATAACCATTTTGTAGCATTCTCTGGTGATGATCTAGCCATGGCAAAGGTAAGTCCTAAGATCGCAGATGGGGCTCTGATCCCCCCGAGCTCTATGGCAAGAACTTTTTCAAAAAAATTCAAGGGATATTACGACGAGTTTGAATTGCCAGAATCTTCTCTAATAAGGTATCCTTGGCAGTTGATCGATATGAACCCTGAAGTAATTACAAGACAATTGTCTGACATAAAAAAAAGTTTCGAAATGCCGGATCTTGGTAAGAATAGCCTAGTATCGGGTCCTGATTCGAATCTTAAGATAGAGAAGGATGTCAAAATAGATGGGAATGTGTTCTTCGATGTAAGAGAAGGTCCTGTCCATATAGGCTCAGGTGTAAAGGTTCTACCATTCTCAAGAATAAAAGGACCCGTTCATATAGGCAAGAATTCTGTGATATTATCGGCCATAATTGGCGAAGGTACAACGCTGGGAGATTCTATAAAAGTTGGTGGAGAGGTATATAAGAGCATATTTGCCAGTTACTCCAACAAAGCCCACAGAGGGTACATGGGTCACTCATACATAGGCGAGTGGGTGAATATAGGCGCCATGACAACAAATTCTGACTTGAAGAATACTTATGGAACTATAAAAGTGAACATCAAAGGGGAGAAGATAGATTCGGGCGAGATAAAGGTAGGTAGCTTCATAGCGGATAATGTGAAGACATCTATAGGCACATACATCTATACTGGAAAGAAGTTAGGTGTAGCTTCTCATCTTCATAGTTATGTAGTAGAGGATGTCCCCAGTTTCACTATATATGCTAAAGGTATTGGATATAGGCTATTCGAGGCGAGTATAGAGTCTGCTATAGGGGCTCAAAGGAGGATGATGGAGAGGAGGGGTGTGCAACAGACAAAGGAGGATATCACGCTTCTTAGAAAGGTCTTCGAGAAGACTCAAGAGGAGAGGTATAAGGCTGGAGTTATAAAAGGCGATTTCTCTTTTTGATGGGATGATTGCAAATTGAAGTTATTGGCTATCTCAGATGTACATGGAAATGGAGATGTCTTAAAATGGCTTACAGAGTTGGGAAGATTTGCTGATCTTTTGATCATCGCTGGGGATGTCGCTGAATGGGGCGATGTAAAATTCTTCAGAAATTTCTACAAAGTTATTTCAGAGAAGGGACTCAGGACTTTCTTCGTGCCAGGGAATCATGACCCAGATTATGAACTAAACCTTCCGAAAATATCAAATCTACATGGCAATGCAGTTGATTTTGATGGCTTGACCTTTTGTGGCATAGGTGGGTCAAATCCAACACCTTTCAACACACCCTTCGAACTCGATGATTCTCAGGCAGAAGAGATTATCTCAAGACTACCCAATAAGGTCGATGTGCTGGTTTCTCATACTTCACCCTATAATACAAGATGTGATAGATCGTATGGAGGAGATCATATAGGCTCAAAGCCCGTTAGAAGGTTCATTGAGAAGACAAAGCCAAAGGTTGTAATATGTGGGCATGTCCACGAAGGAAGGAGCACAGATTCGTTGTGGGATACATTGATAGTGAATCCAGGGCCAGCTATGAGTGGGTTCTACGTTACGGTCTTTTTTGATGGGAGAACGAAGGTTGATTTACTTCAAGCATAGCGGGAAGTCTTTTTATCGTCTATCTTAAGGTCTGGTCTGATATGTTATCGCCATCAGATATAGAGAAGCTGGATAGGTCAAGACTACATCTAATATACGAGAATTGGCCGGCTCATTGCAAGAAGGCTTATCAGATCGATGTCAACGTGCCAGAAATTCCAGATATCGAAGAGGTGGTTTATGCTGGGATGGGTGGGTCTGCAACTACTGGAGATATTCTTCAAGATTGGTTAAGATCGAGTATTGAAATCCCATTTCACGTGGTCAAGGATTACCATCTTCCCAAGTTCGCAGACAAGAACACCTTCGTTATAGCTACTAGCTGTTCTGGCAACACTGAAGAGGTACTCAGCATATTTAGCGAAGCAATGAAGTCTGAATGTAAGATCGCCACGATATCTTCGGGAGGTTTACTGGAAGAGACGAGTCTGAGGAATAATGTTACTCACACAAAGATCAGATTCACACTACTCTCAAGAGCCTCTTTCCCCTACTTATTTTACGTCTCATCAAAGATTTTAGCAACTTGTGGGTTGATAAGAGGGTTGGAGGATCAAATTCCTAGGTCCATCGAGATTTTAGATCGAGTTTCGAAGAAGATATCCGTCAAAGTTCCTCTTAAAGAGAATTTATCTAAGGACATAGCTGTTAAAATCTATGATTCTCTGCCAGTGATCTATGGGTCGAGTCTGAATCGAGCTGTTGCCATAAGGTTCAAAAATGTGTTGAATGAGAACTCGAAGATGCATGCTATCGTAGATGTAATACCAGAGTTATGCCATAACGAAGTAGTTGCATGGGAAGGTTCAAAGAACAAGCCATTGAGAGCCTTACTCTTAAGATATAAAGGCGAGCCGACGGAAGTGGAGACAATGTTCGAGATCGTCAGGGAGTTGATAAGAGATGTTGGTTTTGAGGTCTTTGAAGTTTGGTCATTAGGGGAGGATCGGTTAAGCAAGATCGTCTCTCTACTTTACATTTTAGATTTCGCATCTTTCTATGCGGCAGCACTTAGAGGTTTCGATCCTACTCCAACAGTGAATATAGATAAAGTTAAGCAAGGGTTGAAGTCTAGGCGTTCGTTAAATTAAGTAGATTAATCTTAAATCATTCCTTCAGAGCTGCTTGAATTTCTTCACGTAGTTGCTGGTCTGTCTTTCCATAAGTGCTTATACCTAATGCATTGGCGGTTTTGATAAGCTTCTCCCTTTCATTTTCTTCTTTCTTGCTTGGGGCTTTTGAAATTTCTTTAAGCTCTTTATCTATCTCCTGCTTGCCCCTCTCGAACTCACCTTTAGCTTTGCCGAAAGCCCTCGCTATTTCAGGAATCTTCTTTGCTCCGAATAAGAGAATTACTCCGAGCAAAATTATCCATATCCATTCTGTTCCAAAGACGGAAAAACTTTCAAATGGCATAATGTTGATATGATTAAGGTTTTACTTTAACTTTTCGACGAGCTAATAGATAGCCAAGGACATACAAGATTATCATCGGTATAGCCACAAACCACATGGTTATCCCACTACCATCAGGGGTGATGACGGCTCCAAAGACTACAATAGCTACTATAGCATACGAAATATTTTTCTTCCAGAACTCTGGGTTCACCACTCCTACAGATGTCAGTACGAATATTATTATGGGTAGCTGAAAGGAGATGCCGAAGGCAAGTGTAAATAGAAGTACGAATGAGATGAACTCATCGATGGTCAAAAAGGTCTGTGCCCCTAAAGGCAAGGCATAACCGTACAAGAAATCGAACGTAAAGGGTGTTATAAGAAAGTAGGAGAATAAGCAACCGAGTAAGAAGAGTACAGTGGCTGGGACTATGATTCTTGAGATCATCCTTTTTTCACTTGGGTATAAAGCAGGGTTCAAGAACTTCCCTATCTGATGAACTATGACAGGCATGCTGAAGACGATGCCAAGGAAGAGGGAGGTACTGAATAGAGCCAGTATAGCCTGTGTTGGGTTTGTAACTATAAGTTGCACGTAATTTGGGAGGAGATCGGACTTTACTCTTTCTATAACTTGAGCAGAGATATTGTTGTAGATGTCTGGATAAGGCAAGTAGATTATAATATTGCCATAATTGAACTCTTTTATGCTGAAGACGAAGGTGAAGACCGATACAGCAACTATTGAGATGATGATCTTTATTAGCCTCGCCCTTAGCTCATCTATATGTTCAAGGATGCCCATTCCATCGGATGACAATTCGACCATCTTCTAGATCAATCATAAGTGATATATCTATTTAACTCGTAGAATAAGTAAATAAAACTATCAAAGTATTTATTATCTTATATGCTATAAAGTAGAGCGACCTTATTGAGAGAGATAAAGAATAGGTATCTAGATACGAGTGACAATTGGATAATCTTCACTCTTCTCTTGTCCATAGCAGCACTTACAATTCATCTTCTTTCAGAATATGTCTTCCATCTTTACGATGTGACGCCTATAGATAGGTTCACTCATGGATTGTCTGGAATGGCGGTGACAGCACTAATCCTCAACTTAAATCTCTCACAAAATCGTAAAATCTACTATACAATAGGGATAGGGGCCTCATTGATCGCCTTCATAGCTTGGGAGATCTTCGAAGGCATATACTTTTACTTCAATCCTCTTGGAATGATTCAGACAAATCTACAAGATACTTTAATCGACTTATGGATAGATTTCTTAGGCGCTCTATCTACATGCTTTCTATGTGACGAGTTGACCTAGTTTTTCCGTCCATTTGTTATTTTATTAATTTTATGGTACTGATCTAACCTTCTCATTTAGACTGGATATGCTCCACAAACCTTGCAGTATTTAGCAGTCTCAGTGAGATCAGAGTTACAGAAAGGGCAGTTTTTACAACCATGCTCCATCTTATGAGGCACTCCTATGACCGATCTATAGATTTCATAATAGTACAGTTGCTCTTTGTCACGAATTATCACTCTATCCTCATTCATGTATCTTTGCTTCTTTTCTTCGAACTCAGAGTCTTCAATTCTTTTTTCAAATATATCTGTAAGCACCGTTGTTCCAGAACCGTACTCTATAGGCACCTTCGCCCTCCAGACTATGAACTCTGGCAAGCATTCTTCAAAGGCTTTTCTCAGTACCCATTTTCCCCATATCTGGTGCTCTTCACTCTTTATCTTGTATCCTGAGTCCAAATTCATGACATAAGATTTTAACTCTGGATCTAGGTATGGGAGTTTGACATCTATACCCAGAAACCTGCCCATAGGGATCGATGAGAAGAACATATCTCCCCATATCTTGTACAGTCTATCTTCGAGCTCCTCTTTATTGAGGTTAAAAAGAAAACTGTAACCTGCAAAGAGCTCATCGCTACCATCGCCTGTCATCATGGATTTTACTCCCCTCCCTTTCGCCAAGTTCAATCCGATAAGGATCGAAACGCTATTTCTGATCTCCATAGGATCGAAAGATTTCACAACTTTTATTACCATCGGGATGGACTCAAAGAGTTCTCTCTCATCGAAGATATGAACAGTGTGATCGATGTCCAAGCTCTCGGCTATCAACCTTGCATACTCTAAATCTGGGGCTGGAGCACCATCGAACGCTACTGTAAATCCCTTTAGTTTAGCATGATGAGAAGCCAAGTAAGCGATTATACTCGTATCCAGGCCCCCTGAGAGCAGTATGCCTTCAGATAGATTTCTCAAAACTGCCTTTTCTAACAAAGAACGAAGTTCAGCACAGGACTCATCTATTTGTATCAAATTAGACCAAGATACCTATGGTTCTATCACTTAAATATTATTCTAATATATTTTTGAAAGAATTTCATTAAAAACAAGAATAATAGTTCGTTTTAGAGAGAAATTATCCAAGGAAAACTATAACCTGAAAGCCTTCATGTTAGGAAATTCCTTTTGTAAGATCTGAAAGTCTTCTTCTCATAATCTCACCAGCAACTTTGGGGTCTATCCTGCCTTTAGTGAGCTTCATCAACTGCCCCATAAGGTAGTTTATCGCCTTTTCGTCAGTAAGGGCATCTTCAACTGCTCTAGGGTTCTCCTTTAAAACTTTCTCGACCATCTCCACCACATACTGTTTGTCAAGAATCTTCTTCAGTCCCTTCTCTTTTATAATCGAATCTGGCATCTTGCCGGTCGATAGTATCTCCCGAAATACTGATTGCGCCATTTTCCTACTTATCGTCCCATCATCGATGAATCTAAGCATATCCGTGAGATGTTTTGGAGTCACCTTTAGTTCTTCGATCTCTACATTCTTATCACGTACATATGGTAGTAATTCACCTATTAGCCAGTTGCTTATCTCTCTGGAGTTTTTATAGAGCTCAACACATTCTTCAAAGAAATCGGCCATCTCTTTATTACGAGTCAAGATTTCAGCATTTTGTAGAGTCAAGTCATACTGCTCTATAAAGCGCCTCATTCTATCATCAGGCAGTTCTGGCATCTTGACCTTTACCTTTTGTATGTAATCCTTCGAGATCGTTACGGGAACGAGGTCGGGCTCAGGAAAATACCTATAATCTTGCTCCTCCTCTTTACTACGTAATGAGACGGTAATCCTTCTTACTTCATCCCAGTGCCTCGTCTCTTGTCCTACGATTATCCCCCTCTCTATGAAACTCTTCTGCCTTGTTATCTCGAAGTTCAAGGCTCTCTCAACCTCTTTGAAAGACGATATGTTCTTTATCTCAACCCTCCTTCCACCTTTTAGAGATATGTTGGCATCGCACCTCATAGCGCCTTCGAGACTACCATCTGAAACGCCCAGGTGCTCAAGGATCGACCTCAACTTCTCCAGAAATAGCCTGGCCTCCTTTGGCGATCTTATATCGGGCTCTGTAACTATCTCGATCAAGGCTATACCTGCTCTATTATAATCGACCAAGGTACTGGGTGAAGACTCTATAGTCCCCTCATAACTCAGCTTGCCAGGGTCTTCCTCGATCTGTGTGCGTCTTATTCGAATCTTCTCCTTATCTATCTGAATATAACCGCCTAAAGAGAAGGGTACTCCTCCAGCCTTATCATACTGAGATATCTGAAAATTCTTTGGCATATCGGGGTAGAAGTAGTTCTTTCGAAAGAAGAGCATCCTATCAGATATATTCGAGTTTAAGGCTATAGCAACCATTGTAGCATCTTCCAGCGCTTTTTCGTTCAGTACAGGCAAGGTTCCAGGCATACCCATGCAGATAGGGCAGATGTGAGTATTGGGATCCTTCCCTCTGTAATCGGATGAACAACTACAGAATAGTTTTGTCATAAGGTTTGTTAACTGACAGTGGACCTCTAAACCAATTTTTATCTCTGCAGATTTAATTCTACTCATAATCCTTCAACCTTGCAAAACCAAACCTCTTCTGGAAAGTGAAGGCCACTCTGAGTAGTATATCCTCTCTGAAGGGAGGTGCCATTATCTGGAGACCTATAGGCAGACCCTTAGAAAAACCACAAGGTATAGAGATGCTTGGCATGCCAGTCAAGTTCGCTGGAACCGTATCTACATCACACATATACATCTCTAGGGGGTCTTCTACTTTCTCTCCTATTCTGAAGGGTAAGATTGGCAATGTAGGCCCTACCAATACATCGAACTTCTCGAATGCTGTCTCAAAATCCCCTTTTATCAAGGTTCGAATTTTTTGTGCTTTCAAATAATATTCGTCATAATAACCTGCTGAAAGAGCGAAGGTTCCCAAAATTATACGCCTCTTGACCTCAAAGCCGAATCCAAGGCGCCTATTCTTTGAATAGACGGCGCTCCAGTCATAGGATTTATCAGAGACTCTATATCCATATCTTAGACCATCATATCTAGCAAGGTTCGAGCTGGCTTCTGACATAGCTATTATGTAATAAGCT
>JAKLZD010000045.1 GCA_024256245.1 Candidatus Methylarchaceae archaeon HK01M | reverse complement strand
CGAAGAAATATACAGATACACCAATTTATGTAATTGGAAGTCAACAAGTTACCGATGATGTATCCCTTTACACTAGGGAGAGTATAACTGGGATTAAGGCAACAAGGCTCGCAGTAGGTAAGGCCCTAAAGGAAACCGGTATATCCATTGAAGATGTTCAGATTGCTGAAGTTCATGACTGCTTTACCATCGAAGAAGTCATATTCCTCGAGGATTCTAATTTCTATGAGAGAGGTAAAGCTTGGGAAAGTATCTATGAGAGTTATGAATCCTTTAAAGATTCGAAACATATACCGTACATTAAAGGCGGAAAAGAACTTATTGTAAATCCAGGTGGGGGTCTTAAGGCCGACGGTCATCCTGTAGGCGCTACAGGTGTAAGACAAATTCATGAATGTTTTAATCAGTTAAGAGGAGAAGCAGGCAAGAATCAAATAGACAGAGACTTAAACTTGGCCCTTTGTCATAACATTGGGGGAACAGGTGGAATAGCGACAGTTCACATATTAGGGAGGGATATTAATGAGTGAACCTATTACAAGGAGAAAAATCCTTGTCAATTATAGGATTCGAGCTTCAAGGTGTGTAAATTGTGGTAGAACCTATTTTCCACCTAAATTCTTTTGTAATAATGAAGGTAGAAAGAGCCAAATGGATTTTGTTGATTATTTCTATAGTAAAGGAACTCTCATTAGCGGAAGTGTGATTCGTAAACCCACCAATAAGTTCCTCTATATGGGATCCTTCATGTCTGCCATAGTGACCTTTGAAGACGGAAATATTAGGATTCCAGGAAGAATTACTGATTATATTCCACCAGAGGAAGAGTTGGATATCACCCAATTTACAGGGAACAATGTTATGCCTAGGTTCAGACGCCTTTACACTGATGGTTCTCAAGGCTTGATTTACTACTCCAGCCTCAACTTTAGTTTCGAGGATGATTACTATCCCTATCAGAAGTATGTTAAGATAGAACATTCAAATGTAAGCGAACGTCCTGGGATTGTAAGTTATGGGGTTTACTTACCAAAATTTAGAATAAAGAGTAAAAGTGAATCTATCCTAGGTGTTAAGGAGAGGACAGTTGCCTTTGTAGATGAAGATGCAACCACCTTTGCGGTAGAGGCTGGAAAGAGGACATTGATACACGCTGGTGTCGATAATCGATACCTAAAAAAATGTTTTTTGGGTTCAGAATCTACGCCTTATGCTGTTAAACCCTCTATGTCTACGGTTTGTCAAGCCTTGCAACTTGGCGAAGAATATGACGGTGGCTTCTTTAGTGGCGGTATAGATTCACAGTTTGCATGTAAGGCGGCCACAGATCTCTTTATCGATGCTGCCGCCCTAGTCGCTTATCCTACTTTTGATGGAGAGTACGTAATGGTTATAGGCTCTGATAACTCTCAAGCCGAAAGAAACGATCCTTTAGACTTTACTGTTGGTGCTGGCGCTGCTGCTTTCCTATTCGGAAAAAGAGATGTCATAGCGACCCTCGATTACTATGTGCCATATACTTCCGACACTCCAGATTTTTACCGACGAGAAGGCCAAATGTACCCAAAACATGGTGGGCGATTTACTGGAGAACCCGCCTACTTTAAACATGTTGTAACCGCCATGAAGACTGCCCTAAAGATAAGTGGACTTTCTCCAAAGGACATCCGTTTTGTGGTTTGCCATTCACCCAATGCCAAATTTCCTTATCTTGCAGCTCAAGAAGTAGGGTTCCAGAAGGATCAGATTGAACCTGGGCTAGTGGTTAAATATGTAGGAAACCTTTATTCTGGTTCAAGCCCTACTGCATTAGCAGCTGTTCTTGATATAGCTGACCCAGGAGACCGAATACTCATGACCAGTTATGGATCTGGTGCTGGTAGCGAATCTTACATATTCACGATTACAAAGGAAATCGAAAACAAAAGGGAAAGGACAATTCCTGTAAAACAACAGATTGAAAGTCCCTGCAAAGAGTATGTAGATTATGGCACCTACCGAAAATGGAAGGAAATAGGCGGATAATCGGAAATATTGGTCAGTAACCCCCCAAGCCGACCTGTGGAAAAACAGTTTTAAGATTGAACCTTGTGCCATTTTTCAAGGTCCTTAGCAAGGAAAAACCTTATTTTAACAAGAATCGGTCGGTAGCCTTGATTTTGGGTTTTTTGTTCCTTGATTAACCTTAATTATTTCCCTTGCCAAACCTTGTATTATGCCAAGGGATACTATGCCTACTACCAAAACCGATTCCAAACCCAAAACAAGCTAATTAGCTCGCGCACTCATGTTAGGGAAGGCGTTAATCTCTAGTTCACCCACTCTCTAAGGTAAACCCAAGAAGTTAAACTAACGCGCTCATGATTTCCACTATCTTAAAGTCAGTTTTTTCTATACTTCCCATATATTGAGACTGTTTGTAGAAAGCTTTTTGGGAGATAGTGAGTCCGACGATTATTGATCCTTCTCTTCTAACCTAAATGTAAGCGGGCCCGATGGGATTTGAACCCACGACTTTCAGCTCCGCAGGCTGACGCCCTGATCCATGCTAGGCCACGGGCCCATTTTTATCATCGAGCAGAATTCGCTCTTCTATCTTCATTTATACACGAGTTAAATTTTTTTCCTTTATATCTAGGCTATCTGATCAAGTAAAAGTCTAGTTACATCCTCCCTACCTATATCTATTATATAGCGGCCTAGCCTTGGCCCCTTATCGGAACCCATTACTATCTTGTAGACTATCTTAAATAGGACGGGGGGATCGACCTTATTCCTTCTAGCTATCTCGAATATCTCTGTCTGAATTCTTTCAGCATCATCGACTTCTTTGATATATTCCGCCAGCTGCTTTAATGCCCATTTTTCATTATCTTTCAAGACTATCCTTTTCTTCTCTACAGACTTAAAGTCATACGCCCAGTTAGAGGCGAGCCTTATCTTTTGAACAATATCTTCTGTAACTTCCTTCAAAACTCTATAATCCATAAGTTTGTTAATGACATAGTCCAGTATATTCTTTCGAGGCGCTATAGATGCAAGCTGAACCAGCATCTTATAAGGAAGATGGATGCTTGGCTTCTCCGGTGGATCTAATAGGTTGACGTACTCATACAGGCCCCTCAGTTTCATCAACTTTGATGGGTTCTTTATCTTTATCTTTCCAAAGTAAATATCTTCAAGTAGATCGTATTCCTCCATATAGGAGGGTATATCATCCATAGATAGGTTCCGTGATCCAGCAACCCTCTTGAACATAAGAAGAATAAGAGACTGGGGAGAGCCATATCTGAGCCATGTTTGAGGTGTGAAGACGTTACCCAAAGACTTCGAGATTTTCTTACCAGACTTGTCGAGGAACATCTCATACTTCACATGGTAAGGATGGGGGAAATCGAGAATATGGTCAGAGACCCAATCATTGATCTTTACTGAGTCTGCGATATCCTTGCCATATGCCTCGAACCTTATATCCAGGGCAGACCACCTTGCAGCAAACTCGACCTTCCAGCTGAGCTTTCCTTGACCATTTATTACTGAAGCCTTGTCCTCGTAACCACACCCTTCGACCCATCTAGTACCTATCTTAGAACCCACACACTTATACAGCACACTTTTCTCATCAGGTAAATATTCGTAGGCTTCTGCGACGTACATCCTGTTACATTTATCACATAGAGGGAAGTAGGGCAGTGCTCTTTCAAACTTTTTCTGACCCGAAATCTCAGCGATCTTTCTCCCTATAGTATCTGCTTTCTCTAAAAGAAGGGTTATCTCTTTATTCATCAAGCCGCTCTTGTAAGCTTCAGTTCCAGACTGGAACTTATACTTCATATTGCACCTATCTAATGCATCTATTAGCAGCGAACTCATGTGATCTCCATAAGAATCATGACAACTAAAGGGATCTGGAACCATAGATACAGGAGTGCCAATGAATTTAGAAAGGTCTTCAGGCAAACCGACTGGAATCTTCCTCAATCCATCCATATCGTCTGAGAAGGCTACGAGTTCTGATCTGTAACCCATATCTTCTAAAGCTAGCTTTACGCCATAGGCTCTTATGCCATCTGATAGACTTCCTATATGAGGTATGCCCGATGCTCCAATCCCGCTCTCTACATGAAGAAGATCTTTGGACCTTCTGAGCCTATCCTCTCTTTCGATTATCTTCTTTGCTACCTTGTCTATCCATGTGCCTCTTCCTATGATTTCGGCTGAGCCTTTTACCATATCTTTGGCACTTTAAGTTGAAATCGGTTGGTGGAGATGCTACCTGTAGTATGGCACGGTAACTCTTTCTCTTACCTTCCCCTCTTTTGAGTTCCTTACCTTCTTTATGGATTCCTCTATATGTTTTGAAGTCACTATAGCTTCATCTACATGTTTATTTGCATCCTCTGGCTTTGAATATTTGCTTATGTATTCTTGAATTGATAGAGAAACGGCTGTGTTGATTACAGCAGCTAGGTCCGCCCCAGTAAATCCATCAGTTGCATCAACGACCAGATTGAGATCTATGTCACGAAGGGGTTTTTCCTTTGCATGTATCTCCAAGATAGCCTTCCTTGCAACTCTATCAGGAACTGGTACTTGAATGAGCTTATCGAACCTACCAGCCCTTAACAACGCTGGGTCGACCATATCTATCCTATTCGTAGCAGCTAGGACAACAACATCTGTGAGGGATCGAATTCCATCAAGTTCTGTCAATAGCTGACTTACAACTCTTTCTGTGACCATACTGTCCCCACCCATGCCCCTTATCGGTGCAATGGAGTCTACCTCATCGAAGAATATGATACATGGAGCTGCCTGTCTTGCTCTTCTGAAGACCTCTCTTACACCTCGCTCAGATTCTCCTACCCACTTAGAGAGTAGTTCTGGTCCTCTTATACTAATAAAGTTCGCTTCACTCTCCGTAGCTACGGCCTTTGCCAAGAGGGTTTTACCAGTACCAGAGGGCCCGTAAACCATAACCCCCTTGGGCATGCTATAGCCCATCTTTTTATAGAGCTCTGGATACTTTAAAGGCCACTCTACAGCTTCCTGAAGCTCCCTCTTGATGGACTCTAAGCCACCTATATCGCTCCATTTCACATCAGGTGACTCTAGAAAGACCTCCCTCATAGCTGAAGGCATGACATCCTTTAATGCATTTTCAAAATCCTCTGCGATTACTTGCAGTTTGTTCAAGATTTCAGGTTGCAGCCTATTCTCTTCAAACTTAAGCTCGGGGAGCGTCCTCCTCAGAGCCTTCATGGCTGCCTCCTTACATAAGTATTCAAGGTCCGCACCAACGAATCCATGAGTTACGGATGATATCTTCTTGATGTCTACATCATCTGTCAATGGCATATTTCTTGTGTGAATCTGTAATATCTCGAGCCTTCCTTTCTTATCAGGTACTTTGATCTCTATCTCCCTATCGAACCTGCCTGGTCTTCTCAAGGCTGGGTCTAGGGCATTCTGTCTGTTCGTTGCTGCTATCACTATGACCTTCCCTCTTGCTTCTAAACCATCCATCAAAGATAACAGTTGACTCACCACCCTCCTTTCAACCTCCCCAGTCACCTCCTCCCTTTTCGGTGCTATCGAGTCGATCTCGTCTATGAAGATAATTGTTGGTGCCCTCTCTCTCCCTTCTTTAAAGATCTCCCTGAGCCTAGCTTCTGACTCTCCATAAAATTTGCTCATGATCTCGGGTCCGCTTATGTTTATGAAATGGGCGTTGCTCTCATTGGCTACCGCCTTTGCCAGTAAAGTCTTCCCTGTTCCTGGAGGACCGTAGAGCAAAACTCCCTTCGGTGCCTCTACCCCCAACTTCTCAAAAATTTCAGGGTGCCTTAAGGGGAGTTCGATCATCTCCCTCACTTTCTGTATTTCATCTTTTAATCCACCTATATCTTCATAGGTGACCTGTGGCACACCCCTGAGTACCTCGCCCCTCTCTGATATCACAAAGATTGTTCTTTGGGTTATGAGGACAGCATCAGTCATAGGATTGATACCGATAACTTGGAAGGTTAACCTACCACCAAAATATGGGATCATTATGTTGTCACCTTTCGTTACAGGAACACTCTCAAGAGCATCTGCCAGATACCTTTCATCGATGGGAGGAATGGCTTCTAATGGTGCTACAACTACCTTCACAGCAGGGAGAGCCTTGATCTTTCTGATGATAACTGTATCACCTATAGCTACACCAGCATTATTCCTTATCAGACCATCGATCCTTATTACGCCCCTTCCTTCGTCTGAAGGATAAAGAGGTAGGCATTTGGCTACTGTCCTCCTTTTGCTCCTGATCTCCACAACATCGCCTGTAGACGCATCGAGGGCATCCATCGTTTCGTAATCTATTCTTGCCACTCCTCTACCGACATCTCTAGTGTATGCTTCTAAGACCTTTAGAGATATGTATTTTTGACTCATCTAACGATCCTCACTCTACTTTAATTTTTGTATACCTCTTATTAGTTTTGTCCCTCAGTTTAAATGTTACCTCTAAAACTCCGTTTTGGTAAGAGGCAGACCCACTTGTTTGGTCGATAGATTCCTTGAATCTTATACTTGTCTTATACTTAAAATCACCGTGAATGGCTGATATGGTTGCCTTATCTTCTAAAACGTTTAACTCAATATCCTTTTTCTCCACTCCAGGTAGCTCAACTAAAAGCTTGAGTTCACCCTCATCTTCGTTTACGATCTGGTCGTATAAAGGCTCTCTGAAACCTTCTTCAAGCAACTTCTTATTACCAAATAGTTTTAGCACAGGTTCACCACTAGGCCCTATCTTCATCGACAAGCCATAAACCCTGGGTTTAGAAAGAAACTTAGACCCAGATTCGTAGAAACTCTTCAATATATCTTCTATATCCTCTTCCATGTTATCTATAAGGCGATCTAATTCGTCTAAGATATAGTGGAACTTCTTCCTACTTCTGAACATATTTATCCTATGGTTATTAACCAATGGTTAAACTTATAAATCTTTCCCAGTAATATATATTGATCGAAATGGAAGGATATGAGAAGCTCCTTGAAATTTTAGGCTCTGTTACAAGAGTTCGTCTGCTTAACCTTTTGATGGAAAGACCGAGATGCTTGGCAGAACTATCGGGTTTACTAAGGATCAGCCCTCAGGCTGTGCTTAAACATCTCAAGCTCCTTCAAAGGGATGAAATCGTCTCTTCTTTCAATTCTGATGGGAGTGTAGGCTTGGTGAAGAATCTCTATAAACTGGCTACTCCTCTCCACTTATCTCTTGGTGAGTGGAGGGGAATTACCTATATCTGTGCATACAAAAAAGAGCATAAAGAAAAACTGTTCAAAGTTGAGCCCGAAATACCTAAGGGGAACTTATACGCCACATTCCAGAAGATAGACTATGAGAAATATATCTTGAAAAGGAGGCTGAAGTCGATAAAGGAGAGAGAGATAAGGATAATACAAGAACTCTTCGATTTAGAAAGCCTTCAAAAGCAGATAATAAAGAAATTGGACTACACGAATTTTGAAGAGATTTTGCTGTATGCCTCCCTCTCTGAAGATTATAAAAAGGAGATGGGAGATATTTCTAAATATTTTGGATTGGGAATGAATGAAGTTGAGAGGACCCTTATAAAGATTGGTAAATAGTGGTTCTCCAATTTTCCTATTCAAACCACAAAGTCTTCCATCTTTTACTCCCTATCTTAGATCAAATTTTTAGCTGAATGATAAATTCTTAAATTAGTTTTTCATATAATATACATACTTGAATAGATATGAAAAGATAAAAGGGGAATTCTCCCAAGTAGAAAGATGGCCTTTTTTAGATAATAGCATCAAAACAATAGGAAAAGTATCATCTTTATGCTTACTTTGTAAAGGAGGTAGAATGCTATGTGGAAAGTTTAGGTGTCCTATAATTACTAAGGCTCGATCTTTGATCAAAACATCTTCTTCGATTTCATTCAAAAATCTTCAAGGATCGACTCCACCAGGCGCTTTTGTAGGTCGAACCGGCTATCCAAAGGTTTACGTTGGTCCTATGCTTCCTCCCTACTTTGGTGATACAGAGGTACTAGATACCCCCGAGCTTTGGGTGGGTAAATCTCTTGAAGAAATCATCGATTATCGCTACAGTCTAGTTAGGGGGATGGTTAGGATGAATGTATTCGATGCAACTAGGGGCACACATCTTCTCGATATAATTCAAGAAATATCGATGGGCGTGTCACCTATAGACTATGAAGCATCATTTACTAAAAGACCGACAAGTGTTTTGTCCTTGAGTGGAGATACACAACCATTTGGGCCTTCAGCACCATTAAAATCCTTCAAAACTTCTAACATAAAAGTTGACAAGGCGATCGAAAAAGCCTACTACGATAGGGATGTGGGCGCCTTAGAAGCAGTCAAAGAGTTGTATAAAAAAGGTGTTCCTATCAGTAGAATTCAGCGTGCCTTTAGCGTGGGTATGCTTGGGGTAGGTAATAGGAGAAGACTGGTTCCGACAAGGTGGAGTATTACAGCAGCAGACAGCATAATATCTAGTGAATTAATTAAAGAAGTAAAGCAATATGATACTTTGGAAGAATATGAAGTATATTCATTTAAAAATCTAGATAACATCTTCCTTGTGATATTTATTCCAGAGAGATGGGGCTTTGAATGGATAGAAGCTTGGTTTCCAGGAACTGTATGGAATACGTGTGGAAAGGCTCCTGAAATTATGGGCGATTACGAAGGTTACATGGGCAGGTCTACCTATGCCGAAGTAGGCGGATGTTATTATTCTGCAAGATTGGCAGCGGCTGAGAAATTGAAATTTATAAGAAAGCAAGCAAAAGTTTTGATGTTAAGAGAAATCCGTCCAGACTATATTTTGCCTATCGGTGTTTGGAACGTTAGAGAAAGTTTAAGGAGTGCATTGAGGAAAGAACCAAAGAGGTTCTATGATCTACAAGCCGCTCTGAATTACACCATTAAGATCCTCACTATACCTATAGAAAAATGGATAGTAAATAGCATTATATTGAAAGAAGCATTCTTCCAAAAGAAGATCACAGATTTTTAAGGGACAGTTATGATCAAGTATTCTTATATTACTTGTAAAGAAGCACTTTCATACAGTCGTCTACTAGGCTTAGACTATTCATTGAACCCATATTTTGGATGTGAACATGGTTGCATCTATTGTTACAGCCCATCAGTCTTTCGAAATGAAAAGATAGCAAGGAATTGGGGTAATTTCGTAAAGGCAAAGATAAATATCGTAGATGTTTTGTCCAAGCAGTTGAAGAAGATTCCGAAAGGTGTAGTCGGCATTAGCACAGTTACAGATCCTTACCAACCTTTAGAAGCAAAGTTACAACTGACAAGAAAGTGCATCGAAGTATTATCTGCCAACAACTTCCCTATCTCGATACAGACAAAATCTGATCTAGTTTTAAGAGACAAAGATCTGATAAAGCCAGAAAGATTTGACATAGGAGTTACTATAATAACACTCGATAATGACCTTTCTAAGAAGTTAGGATCGAAAACATATTCACCAGAATCTCTTATTCAAGTTTTAGAAGAATTCTCTGATAAAGGTGTAGATACTTGGATATTTTTAGGACCGATAATACCCGAAGTAAACGATGATGAAGAAAATATATCGAAGTTAGTTGATATAGCGAAGAGGACGAAGAGCGAAATAATCTACGACAAACTTAACCTTAAGCCTTGGATCCTGGATTCTATGGAAAAGTTTCTTGAGAATGAAAGATTCGGACTCAAGGATCGTCTGCCATTTCTCATCACAAAAAATTCAGAATATTGGCGTACATTTAGAGCCAGGATCGAGGCCTTATGCTTAAGAGAAGGCGTACAATGTAAACCAGCATTCCCTTGACCATTACATTTATTTGTGACCATATTAAAAGTAATAAAGGTAATTTCTTGAATCATAAATCTGCTCTTTAAGTTCTAAAGTATACTCCTAATCCTTAAAGTGATAAAATTGGTACATCGTATAGCAGTTCTTGATAGGGAAAGGTGCCAACCTAAGAAGTGTGGATCAGAATGCTATAAGTTCTGCCCAGGGGTGAAGATGGGCGATAAGACTATAATCTTCGGTGAAGAAGGGAAACCTATAATTAGTGAAGAGTTATGCACAGGTTGCGGTATCTGTATCAAGAAGTGCCCTTTCAATTCGATCGTTATAATTAACTTAGCTGAGGAGTTAAGAGAAGACAGAGTTCATCAATATGGTCCTAACGATTTCAGGCTTTATAGATTGCCAATACCCAGAAGAGGGGCTGTGGTTGGGTTGGTGGGAAAAAATGGAATTGGGAAAACTACAGCATTAAAGATCCTTTCTGGTAGTCTCAAGCCAAATATGGGTATTATAGATGATCCTCCTGATTGGGATATGATCATAGACCATTTTCATGGAACAGAACTGAAAGGCCACTTTGAGAAGATATATGCAAAGGAATTGAAGGTTTCCTTTAAGCCTCAGGCAGTTTATAGGCTAGCTAAGATATGGCGAGAGGATGCTTTCTCTTTACTGAAAAAGTTCGATGAGAGAGGAGAGATGGATGAATTGGTCGATAGACTTGGCCTCAAAGAATCCCTGCATAAACCTATTGAAGAGCTAAGTGGTGGCGAGCTCCAAAGGCTGGCAATAGCTATATGTGCCTTAAAGGTTGCGGACATCTACTTCTTCGATGAACCATCATCTTATAATGATGTATATCAAAGGCTGAGCGTAGCTAAGGTAATATCAGACCTAGCTGAAAGAGGGAAGTCTGTAATACTCGTAGAGCACGATCTGACCATTTTAGATTATTTAAGCGAATACGTACACATACTCTACGGTGATCCTGGGGCCTATGGCATAGTATCTGAAATAATGTCGGCCAGAGTTGGGATCAACGCTCTTCTAGATGGGTATCTACCTACCGAAAACGTAAGGTTTAGGGAAAAACCCATCACATTCAATATTCACGCTCCGATCA
>JAKLZD010000029.1 GCA_024256245.1 Candidatus Methylarchaceae archaeon HK01M | reverse complement strand
AAGCAAGGAGGAAGCAAAAGATTTCGTTAACACCATAATGGGTTTTCTTAAGAAATTAAGGGAGATATGAGATGGTTGTAAAAATCGCTCAAATATCTTGTGGGACGGAGTACAGCGGTTTTCAAGTAGAGATAGAAAAAGCTGCTGAGATTGTAGGTGCTAACATTTTCATCCCTGAAATTGAGTTAGACGACATTAGAAAAGTAGAGGAAGAAATACCATTCATTCCAAAAAGCAGTGGACTTAAGACGATGTTAGCAAGAGCGTTCGCCATAATCGAAGGCAGGTCTAAACCCGATGGTATTCTTATCCTTACGTGCTTTAGATGTGCTGAAGGCGCCTTAACTAGGACTATAACTCGAAAGGTGCTACAAAAGAAGACGAGTCTGCCAATAATTTCACATTCTTTTACTGAGAAAACGAAAGCAGGGAATCTTTTATTAAAAATGGAGGCATTAGTAGACATGATCGAGAAGGGGGCTTTGTTTGGAAGGAAAAGACAAGAAGGCATAACAGTGGGAATAGATTCAGGCTCAACGATGACCAAAGGGGTAATTATGAAAGATAACGAAGTCATTGCACATGAGTGGGTTCCAACGACCGATTTTGGAGACTTGGCTAAAAAGGTCATGAACAGTCTCTTATCTCAAGCAAATATTTCTTACGAAAAGATAGATGCGATGGGAATTACGGGGTATGGGCGATTTCCGTTAAAGAAGGTTTTTTCAGAGAAAGTGAAGTTAGCTATGGAAGAAGTTACAGTTTGCGCTAAAGGAGCAACATATTTGGCTGATAGGCTTGAAGGTGATGCAACTATAATAGATATAGGAGGCGCAGACAATAAGGCAGTAACTATGTATAACGGGTTGCCTGATAGTTTTACCGTCGGGGGAATATGTGCTGGTGCTTCTGGTAGATTCTTAGAAATAGCAGCAGCCAGATTAGGCGTCAAACTAGATGAGTTTGGAGAACTTGCATTAAAAGGAGATCCATCAAAAATAAAGATGAACTCATACTGTATAGTCTTTGGATTACATGATCTAGTTTCTTCACTTGCACTTGGAGCTAGTAAGGAAGATGCGGCTGCAGCTTCATGTTATAGCGTAGCTGAACAGTTTTATGAACAACAGATGCAAGAAATCGAAGTTAGAGAGCCCATAATCCAGATTGGAGGTACTTCTCTGATAAAGGGTTTGAATAAAGCATTAAGGGATTTGCTAAGAGTAGAAGTTATAGTTCCACCTTTGTCTCAGTTCTCTGGTGCGATTGGTGCGGCACTTTTAGTTTCAGGTTTAATCGAATGATCAAATGGGCTTTATCGGTAAAATATAAATAGATTCTTCACTCTTTATCGTCCTTACTTCAACGCCATAAACTTCCCTAATATTTATAGAGGTCAAAACATTCATCGGACTACCCGAAGCGAAAATACTTCCATTCTTGATCATATGAATTCTGTCTGAGAATCTGGCTGCAAGGTTAAGATCGTGAATCGCCATGAGAACTGCTATATTTTTATTTCTAGCAAGATTTCTAACCAAGTCTAAAATCTCAAGTTGATTTTTAACGTCTAAATGGGCTGTTGGCTCGTCTAAGAGTAGTACTTTTGGCTCTTGAGTTATCGCTTTCGATATCAGAACCCTCTGCATCTCTCCTCCACTTAACTCATCAAAATATTTTGATGCCAAGTTCTCAATTCCTACCGCTTTGATGGACTCTTCTGCTATCTCTAAATCATTTTCAGTAATTTGCCATTTGACGTAAGGTGTTCTGCCCATTAGAACGACATCTAAAACTGTAAGTGGAAACGATCTGACGGCGATTTGAGGTACGCTACTGACTTCTTTAGCCAGCTCTTTTATATTTATCTTTACTATTGTTCTTCCGTCTATGAAAACCGTCCCTATGTAAGGTTTAAGCACTTTATTGATGCATCTTAACAGAGTGGTCTTCCCTGAAGCGTTTGGGCCAACTATACTTGCAACTTCATGTACATCAACTTCTAAATTAACTCCACTTAATATATCTGTGGTACTGTATTTGAAGGATAGATCTCTGACCTTTAACCTCATATCCAAAAACGCTTCCTTCTCTTCATGAGCAAGTAAACGAAAAATGGGACTCCTATTACCGATGTGATTATACCTACGGGCATTTCTGCAGGGTTGATTATCATTCTGGAAAGAGTGTCTGCGGAGAGCAGTAGAAGCGCTCCAACTAGGCCAGATGCCGGAATTAAAAATCTATGATCCGATCCAATTATAATTCTTACTATATGAGGCGCAACGAGACCTATAAAGCCTATCGTTCCAGTTAAAGAGACTGTAACGGCTGTAAGTAAGGTAGCTAAAGTTAGAAGGAATATCTTTGAAAATTTGACGTTTATGCCTAAGTTCATCGCTACTTCGTCACCCATGCTTAGCGCGTTTAAGTCCCAACTACGGTTTAAAGTGATAACTATCCCCCCCAATAAAACTGGAAATATTATGAACAGTTGCTCCCAATCTGCACCCCATAATCCTCCCATGAGCCAAAAGACTATGCCATAGATTTTCTCTCCTGAGACGTATATCAAAAAAGAAACCAATGCATTGAATAAGGCGCCTATGGCTATCCCTGCCAAAATCAAGGTTTCCGTCTCAACTCCACGTGCAGTTGCCAATCCATAAACCATGAACATAGTTACCAAAGAAAATACCAGTGCAAGCATGAATAATGCATATTCGCCAAAAATGAATTGTAAACCGAAAGCAACTGCCAAAGCGGCTCCAAAAGCTGCTCCAGCTGCAACTCCCAAAACATAAGGGCTGGCAAGTGGGTTCCTCAATAATCCTTGCATAATCGCTCCAGCCAAAGACAGACAAGTTCCAGCCATGACAGCCATCAGAACTCTCGGTATCCTTACATCAAAAACTATCGCCCTTAAATTCTCATCCGGATTCTCTCCTAAAATTACCTTCATTATATCTTGAATGGAGATAGAAATTGGCCCCATACAGATCGATAGAATAGTGATCGCAAAAAGCACCAAAGTTAAAATGAATAAGAAGAAGATCTTCTTGCCTCTAACCTTTCTGTAAAGCTTGTTTACGTCAACTTCTGAGCTCATTAAATCTTCAATCCGTAAATGTTTGTATAAACGTATTCTGCCAGTTCATCTGCGTCTATATCGTTGAATAGTTCGGGTTGTATCCACTTAACATACCTGACCAATCCTATAATAAGCCTTGGACTTGTTGAACACTCGGCGTAGTCTACAACGTAAACTCTATCATTTTTAACTGCATTTATTACGCTCCATCCAGGCCTATTCATTATCTCTTCTTTCAACTGATTCATCTCTTTTTCGTTAGGTTCAGTACCATAATAGAATTTTATGATAACATCTGGGTTTGTAGAAATTATGTATTCATTACTTATCGTTAGATACTTTAATGAACTATACTCAGCGATGTTCACACCTCCTGTAATTTTTATTAAAGAGCCTGCAATCGTGGATCCGTTACCAGTTTTACCAGGCTCGTTGAGTTCAAAGTAAACCAATGGTTTCTGCTCTAATTCCTTAGTTCTGTCTTCAA
>JAKLZD010000067.1 GCA_024256245.1 Candidatus Methylarchaceae archaeon HK01M | reverse complement strand
GTTCTGAACTTCTATCGCGATCCGAAAACAGGAGCTAAGCTCACAGGTATTTCAGGTAGGAAGACGGGGCTTGAGAGAATTTACTACAAAGAGATAGATAGAGAAAGTATTCAGCAAGAGAAAGGCTTCAAGATCTTCCTGTTCCACACTGCTATAGATGAATTCAAACCCTTAGACTACATGTATGCTGAAAGTATTCCCCTCTCCGAAGTCCCACCAAGCTTTCACTATTGTGCTGGTGGTCACATCCACAAAAGGGTCGAGCAGTATTCTGATGCTTTTGGACACATAGTCTGGCCAGGCACTCTTTTCGGTTCCACTTTTAAGGATCTCGAAGATTCAGCCAAAGGCGAAAGACGTGGCTTCTATATCGTAGAGTTCGACGATCAGGTAAGCAAGTTAAACTTCGCAGAGGTAAATGTGTGTGACATCGTATATGAAAAAGTAAGTGCAGAAGGGAAGACGCCCAAACAGGTTGAGGATGAGCTTAAGGATTTTGCTTCGAGAGTTGAAGCTCAAGGAAAGGTGATTCTGCTCAAGGTCTCAGGAATGCTAAGCGCGGGTAAACCTTCGGATATAGACTTCAACACCGTTTTGGATGCTATAAGACGGAAAGACCCTCTAGTAATCGTTCCTAACCGACACGGCCTAACAGCGAAAGGGCTCACAGAGATACGGGTAACAGGAGACACGAAGACAGAAATAGAGATGAAGTTATTCAGAGAGAGGGTCGGTTCTTATACGGTTAATCCTGCCATTAGCTCTAATGCAAAACAGATTCTGAAAAATACATTAGAAGGTAGGGCAGGTCTGAATACAGCTGAGAACCTCCTGGATACTCTGAGCTCAGAGCGGAAAGAAAACGAGAAGGTAAGTGTGTTCAAAGATAGGATCTGGCATGAAACCCAAACTATACTTAAGCTAGGCGAGATAAAATGATTCTGAAGAACCTGATCCTCAACAATATAAGGAGCTATGGACAAGAGACACAGATCGATTTCTCCAAGGGGAGCTCACTTTTCGAGGGTGACATAGGTTCAGGAAAGTCGTCAATTCTTCTTTCTATCGAGTTCGCTCTTTTTGGCCTCGGCGACGTTGAGGGTACACATCTTCTTCGTAGTGGCAAGAAAGAGGGTTCAGTGGAATTAACTTTCGAAGTGAATGATAAGGAGTATATAGTATTTCGCTCTCTTCAAAGAAAGCGCAAACATGTCAATCAAAAAGACTGCTATATTATCGAAGATGGCGTAAGAACTGACTATTCGGTTACTGAAATGAAAGCAAGGGTTCTTGAAATATTGGACTTTAAGGAAAGGGAACATCCCAGAACAAGCTCGCTCATCTACAGGTACGCTATCTTCACACCACAAGAGATGATGAAGGAAGTTCTACTTCAGAAGCCTGATAAGAGGCTTGAGACGCTCCGCAGGGCTTTCGGCATCGAGAAGTACAGTTCCGCAAGAAACAATGTAGATATTATCAATGGAGAAATTAAAACTGAAATCCGTGTCCTTGCCGAGGCCATAAAGGACTTGTCTGATCTTAAAATATTATTAAAAGACGAAAAGGCAAACCTGAAGAGGTCAGAAGGGGACTTCAACAAAGCTTGTAGAAAGGTCAAAAAACTGAATAAGACAGTTGAGAAAATCGAGAAAAATCTAGAGGGACTTCAACCAAAAAAGGAGAAAGTGATTAGGCTCGGCGAGGCGATACCTCTCCTAGATGCTGATATCAATAGTAAGGAGGATCAAGAACTCGAAGTAAAGAGAAGGATAGAGAGACTCCAAGGAGATCTCGAAGAGATATTAGAGGCCTCACAACAGTTAAAGAAACTCAGACCCGTCTACAAAGATTACCTTAAAAAGAAAACAAAGCAAAAGGCTTTGGATAAATCAGTAGAACGTTACAGAAAGTTAGAAAAAAGGAAGGCAGGTTTGGATGAATCAATTAGGCAGGAGGAAAAGCATCTAGAAAAGAAGATAAAAGATCTTCATAATGATATCAAATCACTTAAAGAAAGTATAGCTAAGAGGGTTAAAAAACTCGGAAACATTGTTGACATGGAACAAGAGGAAGTCCGACTCACAAAAGAAATAAAGCCCTTGGATGGTCTTCTTAAAGAAATAACTAAACTTATAGAGACAATCTCTGAAAACAAGGGACACATCAAGACAAAACAAACTGAACTCAGTAAAAAGAAGAGAGAATTGGAGGATATCAAGAAGATAGGAGTAGGAGCGTTATGTCCACGTTGTAAACAAGAACTTACACCCGAGCATTATAATGTAGTTGAAGGTAGGTATGACGAGGAATTAGCAGAAATTATGAAAACCATTAAAAGTCTTATAAAAACAGTTAAGTCTCTTAGAAAAGAGAAAGTAAAATTAGAAAAGGATAAAGGAATACTCGAGACCAAGAGGGATAAACTCGTGAAACTTGGCAAGAATCTTGCAGAGTTAAAGGAAAGGGCATCTGCCGTTGATATTGATAGAAAGAAGTTAGATGATATACAAAAAGAGCTCGATTCATGTGTAATCATATTAGAAGAGCAAGGGTTTGCAAAAAAGAAGAGAAAAGAGCTGGGTAAGGTCATGAAATCGCTTGAAAGACTAAAAAATGCCAAAGAGGGATATGATAGTTTAAAGCAAGAGATTGAAAAGTTAGAAACGCAAAGAATTGAGGCGAATTATACCGAAAGTGAGAGCAAGTCCTCCAGGAAGTCTAGAGTTTCAAAGGATCTGTGTGAATCAAAAGGAGCATTGAAGAAACTTCAAAAAGAAATCAAGCTGAGGAAGAAGGAGATTCAGAAGAAGACACAGCTCTTTGGAAAGGATAAGATAGTTTTGGAAGAGATTAATAAACTTGAGGACAATAAAACTAATGTAAATAAACAACTAAAACAAGCTGAAAAGGAATCCACATCTATTGAGGAGCGAATTAATTCGACAAAGACCAAAATACGGGAAATTCAGGAATCGATCCTACAAAAGGAAAAACACTTAATTCAAAAAGAGATCTTCGAAGAAATGAAGGTTTGGCTTAACGACTACTTTGTACCTTGCCTTCAAGACATAGAGATTCATGTTCTTATAAATATTAAGGAAGAATTCGATCAGCTGTTCCAATATTGGTTCAACTCTCTAACTGAAACTGATGATATATCTGTCAGAATAGATGACTCCTTCACACCCATCATAGAGCAGGGTGGATACGAACTTGAGGTAGGGAGTCTGAGCGGAGGTGAAAGAACGACTGTGGCACTGGCATATAGGTTGGCACTTAACGTTATGGTCAAAATGGAATGCAAGGCTATGTATAGCAATCTTCTCATACTTGACGAACCGACTGACGGCTTTAGTAAAGAACAGTTGAACAAACTTAGGGACGTGTTAAGGGAGCTAAACTGTGAACAAGTTATAATGGTGTCACATGAGAGAGAGCTAGAGGGATTTGTTGATCAAGTATACCGAATCACAAAGGAAAGAGGAATCTCAAAGGTTCAAAGGGTTCTTGCTTCATAAGTTAAAACAAATATTTATTCAGCTAGATATTCGATAACTAAACTCAGAGATCATCCTGCTAATTCAAATAATCTTCTACTATTCATTCACTTTTTAATCTTGCCTTCCACGCTTCTATTCTTAAGAGGATGTCGGCAATTATCTTTGTATAAGCTGAATCTGGTGCTACTCTCCTCGTAAGTGCATCATAATGCTTAATCAAGTCTATCAATTCTTCTGCTTTCTCTTTCTTATCATTGGAAAGAAATACCTTGATTCTTGTAGCGTGTATGATGCTTTCTATTACAGCAAAAGGCGCTCTACAATAAGCCCTTGGATATGTCCTCACAATAGGATCAATCTTCTCTACTTTACATAAAACTCTGGCTCTATCCTTCTCAAAATCTTCTACTTTTATCATCTTCGCTTCTATACATACATCGACAATCTTCAACTTTGGAGCATCGACTAAATGGGACCTTTCGAACCATTCGAATGGAATTTTACTATCAGGGTTGGCATCTTTAAACACGGTCTTATAGTAGATCATCGGGTTAGAGGTGAGATTTACCACAGCGCATCCACGCAAAAGGACATTTCTATAAGTTTGAGATTTAGTGTAAGGTCTTATTATCAATTGGTGCGTGTCATCGATCATCACTCCCATAGGAGCTGCATTGGGCATACCATCCGCCCCATAGGTCGAGACTATTGCTTCAAATACTCTATTTTTTATGAAGCCAAAATCAGATAAACTTCTCATAGTCGACAAATCTACTACTCCTTTTATAGTAATAGGACATCATAATTTACTTTTGCTCAAAGTAAGGCAGTATCTCTTCTTTCATCAGTCTTATAGATTCGACCACATCGGACTCTATAGGAATGACCGCGATGAAGGACTTTGCCCCTAGATCGAACAGTCTTTCTATCTTCTCAATACATCTATCGGGGGTGCCGTAGATGGAAAATACTTCTAGCATCCGTGAATCGACAGAAGAGTAAGCAGATTCACGATCCCCTCGTATTATTGCCCCTCTTATTTTTTCTGAATCCCCCCTCTTTATTTTATGTGCTTTTAAAATTTTGTTAGAACATCCAGCGACTATGCGAGCCACGATAGGCTTAGCCACAGTTAGCGCCTTTCTTTCATCATTAGAGATCGATAAAGGCGCAAACACAGCTATCTCTAGACTATTCATATCTTTATTGGAACTGCTAACACCCAACTCGACCTGTTTTAGGACCTTTTCAAAATTACTTGGGTGGGCAGTGTTGATAAGTATGCCATCCCCAATTTCACCCGCCAATCTTGCCATCTTGAGACCTTGAGCACCTATGAAGATAGGAACTGCCTCTGCTTTAAAGCTAAAGCCTGCACCATCGACTCTGAAGATATCTCCTTGATGAGTTATTCTCTCCTCGGTGGTGATCCTCCTTATGACTTCAAAGGCCTCTCTTATCGTCTTAAGGGGTTTCTTTCGCTCAATGTTGAGCATATTCATACCTGTCTTATCTCATACACCTATGCCACATAACACCCTTCCTTGCTCTATTTCTCTTAATGAAAGAAAAGCTTGGTCTGTAACTACTGGATGAATGAGATAGTGGATCGTAACGCCC
>JAKLZD010000059.1 GCA_024256245.1 Candidatus Methylarchaceae archaeon HK01M | reverse complement strand
GATCCGAACCCAGTATTCCTTCTAGTAGAAGAACTGGGCACGATAAGCGAGAAGCCAAAGCATCCAACCTCCTAAAAGCTCATAAACTCCTTTCTTCACTTTAACAGTCAAAGGCGATAGTTATGGTAAAAGTTGCAGCCTGCCTTCCTGCTTACAATGAAGAAAGAACTATCGCCAACATTGTAAAAGTTTTAAAAAAATATGTAGACGTAGTTATAGTATGTGATGACGGCTCATCGGATATGACGGGCCGTCTTGCGGAAGATTCTGGAGCTTATACGTTAAGAAACGAGGACAATAGAGGAAAGGGTGTGGCCCTTGATATGATGTTCAAGGTAGCGAAGAGAATGAATGCAGACGTGATCGTTACCTTGGACGCAGACGGTCAGCACGACCCTAGAGACGTTCCGTATCTTGTATCTCCAATCTTAGAAGGAGAATGTGAAATGGTTATAGGCTCCAGATTCTTGAGGGATGCCTCCATACCTCAGCATAAAAAGGTTGGGAACTACCTTCTAAACCTCTTCACGAACATATTTACAAATTCTCGCTTTACAGACACCCAGAGTGGTTTTCGTGCTTATGGCAAAAAGGCCTTAGACTCCATAGAAATTAAGGAGAAGGATATAGGTGTAGACTCTCAGATCGTAATCGACGCCGTTAGGAAGAAACTTTCCATCAAGGAAATTCCTATCGAGGTATGTTACAGTGGCCTCGATACTTCTACATACAACCCTATATCCCATTCCATGAAGGTGATTACCAGTGTATTGAAGTATAAGTTCGTCGGTAGATGAGGAGAAACCAAAATCTAGATTATATAACCCTAAAGTTTTTTATATTTTAGGAAGGAGTTATTAAGGGGAGCTCTGATCGATTGGATTGTTGAATAAAGCTATGGAGAATTTGAATGAATATATTCTAATTTGTGTGATGTTTTTACAGATTGATCTTTAAAGATAAGGGGGGTTATCATGAGAGTTCTCCAAATAATCAGCGAGGTACCCCCTACTAAGAGTGGTTTTGCCAGATGTATAAAATATCTTTCAGAATGGCTTAAAAGATTGGGTTGTGAATCGGATATCCTCTCCGTAAGAGACCTCCCTCACATCCTGGCCGGTGAAGTGAAGTTGGTGTTTGGTAAGAGCATTTTAAGAAAGATCATATCCAACGAATACGATGTCATCAATATTCATGGCCACACACCTACTTTCTCTGATGTTGCATTTTTGCTTGGACAGTTTACAAGAAAACCTGTAGTTTACACTTTACATTGTCTGGTGAACTTTTACTTATCTCCCCTATCCAAGTTTTACAACATCTTCACAAATCAGCTCCTCCGATTCTCAGATGCAGTGGTGGTCAGTTCAGAATCCTACTTGGAATTTGTCAAGGGATGTAAAGAGAAGTTTGTGATACCATGGGCTGTAGATGCTGAACTCTTCCAGGGTAATCGCATCATGCATAATGACTACCAAGTGCTTTTTGTTGGTCAGATGAGGTCGTACAAGGGTCAAAGGGTCTTACTACAGGCTATAAAGGGCTTGGATGTAGAGTTAAATATGGTAGGCAATGGGCCCGACCTTAGGTTTTATCAAGAGCTTGCTAGAAAGCTCGAACTGGATAAAGTAAGATTTTACGGAACTATAAGTGATGCCGAACTCAAACGATTATATTTAAGTTCAGATGTGCTCGTCTTGCCGAGCATAAGTAAGAATGAAGCATTCGGACTCGTGACCCTAGAGGCTGCAGCAAGTGGATGTGCAGTGATAGCATCCGATCTGCCTGGCGTCAGAGATGTTGTGAAAGACTTTGGACTTTTAGTGGCGCCTGGAAATGTAGATAGCTTGAGGCATGCTTTAGAACGCTTCGAAAATCCATCTTTAAGGGAAGCTTATGTAGAGAAGGGGAGGCGTGCGGCGATACGATACAGATGGGAAGATGTAGCTCGTAATTATCTCCAGGTGTATGACACTATGATAAAACATAAAAATAGATCGAGGAACACAAATGTATTTTGAAAAGACCTCGTATAACTCCCATTAGACTTCTACTCATAGTATACTCGATAGTCCTAGCAATCGTTTACTTCATTCCTTCTATACCTTTAGAGTTAGGTAACGAGTGGTACTCGTTTTACGATTATCTGAACGCAAATGGCGCCATTCCCTACATAGATTATAGAGAAGGCTATCCTCCAATTGGCTTCTTGTTATACTATATTATATATTCTATCACAGGTCAGAGCGAACTCCTCTTCACCTATGGTTTCAGGGCTCTAAACTTAGTTCTTCTTATAGGAACCCTTTATCTACTGTATGCCATCATCAAAATTACACATGGGGAGAAAAAAGCCCTTCTGACCTCGCTAATATTCGCACTTCTCCCTTCAGTAGCCATAACAAACGCTTATTCGAACGATGTCATAGCACTATTTTTCTCGGCCTTTGCCATCTACTACCTCATTCAAAAGAGACCAGGGCTTGCGGGTTTGATGATTGGGCTGGGGGCAATGTCAAAAGGATTCCCCCTACTGCTACTAATACCTGCGTTCTTTTACTTCGATAGATGGCAAGAGCGGTATAGGCTTCTCAGGGCGTCAGCCTTTATAATGCTGATCATAAGCCTACCCTTTTTTGTCTTTGATACCTTCACTTACTTTTCTACTTTCGTCCATCATGGGACAAGGGGGCCATGGGAGACGGTCTGGGCACTTATAGACGGCTGGTATGGCCATGGAGGTTTCCTACATCCTGCATTCGATCAATTCTTTTATCACTTCGATCTCTTGAATATGTACAATCTTTCACCTTACGATCACGTATTTTACCTTTGGACGTATCCATGGCTCCCCTCTCTCTTGACCATTGCTCCGATCGCTCTGATAATGTTTGGAGTGTTCATCTTTAAAGGAAAGAAGCAGTACTTACTTCAATTTATTGGATTCACTTACTTTTCATACATGCTTTTCTTTAAAGGATACAGTACCCAGTTTTCAGTGACTTCTCCCTTTTATGTGCTGATTTCACTAGGGAGCTATGTAGTACCTTTTATATTGGTTCTTGAGTCTTCTCAAATGCTTCAGTGGCTTGCTTGGAATCCAGGAGGGAGCGATCAGCACCAGATTCTTTTATTATCGTCCATAATCATAAGGACGGTTTTCTTTGTGGCAATGCTCTATCAAACCTCACACGCTGCCTTCTCCTTCACTAGAGGAAAAAGACCTTTAAGACAAATTCTGACAAGAATCCCCTTAGTTCCGACCTTAAGAAGAGCTTGGAAGCCAGCTATCTTGGCAACACTTTCGATAATCATTCTTATAGTTCTCGTCATCTCCCTCCAAGGATCTGTGAAATTTAATGATATGGGGACGAAAAATTTAGAGCTATCTTTACAAAGCCCTGCCTACGTATCTTTGGGTGACCTAGCGAAAGACGATAGAATCATGTTAAAGCTTGAAACTCGGACCGAGGTACTGGTCAGAACTATCTCTTCACCCGAAACAAAAACTTTGGAGAGAGGAAATATCAACCCACCCAGCTTAAGAGGCTACTTTGATGATACCAGGTATTTTTTCATGGCAGACTATACTTCAGACTATACGCTAGAATTATCGATGCTGACCCCTTCAATCCCCTTCCGCATCACTGATGGATTATATGGAGATGCCGATGTAAACATATCTACCATCCAAGGAGATGTAGGACCTATGCTTAACATTACCATCGAAGATAGAGGCGAAGATGGGAAGAATACCTTGTTCAGACTTGCTTACCCTGTGGATGAGGTAGTTGATGAAGATTTTGAGGTCAGATTGAGCCTTAGACTCGATAAAGGAGATCTATCTGAGATACTCTTCGACGTCTTCGATGTTAAAGACGATTGGTTGTACACCTTCGATGTTCCATCTAACAATGAAGAAGGGGGTTGGATACTCTTCAAACTCGACAAGGATTCTAGGGATACCTACGGCTCAAGAGACCTTGTGGGGGATAGGATATCACAATTAGCTATATCACTACTTATCGATGATGGAAAGGAGGTCAATGTAATTATCGGCAACTTTGAGATTCAAGGTAAAAGCGGTCTCATCAAACCCCCCCTATCTGCTGCTGATAGCGAAGAGATCAGTTATACGATCTTTAGAGCAAGTAAATACCACCTAGAAATCCTCCATATGATGTTGTGGTTGGGGTTGATCGTATGCATAATCGCCCTCGATAGGGAGTTAAGGATTTTATTTTTATGAGAGATAGATGAACTTCTCTTGAATCAAGATTTCATTATAATCAGAATTGTAGGCTATGGCTAGAACCCGAACTGTAAGCATATCGATTATATGGCTGGGTATTCCTTCGGTATTCAGAGTTCCATCGACGCAAAACTCTGCGCCTTGAGTTTGGTAGAATTTGGCACTGTTATCCCAGTACCATCCATAAGGTATCCATATTGAGTCCCAAGGCGCATGTAACAGTATCATCATGAGATCATGAATTACTTTTTCATCAGACATCTGGTTATAGTCGTCACCTAAGGCAAGCCATCCCCCCCCGCCTACTCTTACGAAGGCTGGGAGTGTCAAGTTATACAAATCTCCTTGGTAGGGCAGGTTGTAATCCCCATAGCTGTAGAACTCGATTCCCTCGTTAGTCATGCTATCTTTATCGAAAGCCTGTAGACTCCACCATCTTTCAATGCCTAAGGAGCTGGTTATCCTAGTAGGGGTGTAGTCGCCTATGCCAAAGTTGCCCCTAAAGAGCTCAGACTCCTCCCCCCCAGAAGTGAGGAAGAAGCTTGCATCGCTCCACTTGAAGGAATCTAAATTAAAATTCACACGACCGTCGGTATACAGTATGTATTTGTGGGGTTGAGTCGACCCTATCGTGACCAAGATCAAGCCATCATCATACATCCAATCGTACAGCAACGACTTACCGTAAGCAGAATCATCCCTCACATGACCATCCTCATCAGGATCTAAGACCACTGCTGGTAATGCATCATGAACCTCCTTCCCGAGCCAGTCCATCAGGGGGTCGAAGAATATTATCATAGCTGGTGGTCGTACCTTTCCAATAGCCTCCAGCACAGTGTAGTTTACCCTTTGGGCGGAGATGCCGTAATTCAGAGCCAATTCAGTGAAGGCAGATGCCCTCTCTATGCTTGAGGGCGCCATAAAGACTGGATCGTAGAAGACGTATAAAGGTCTTGGGTATTTCTCATAATATTGGTATGTAAACAAGATAACGTGGATCCAATCATTAGCCAAAGACTCTATTTCATAAGGTACACTAACAATTTTCACGCCATCGATCTCTTGAACTGTGCAATTTCCAAGTTGAAGTGTGATATTGGGCTCTATTACCGGCGACTCCGCTTCAATGTAGCCATGAGTATCGGGGAGCGCATAAACATCTATATTATATATTTTCTCAGGAAGCCAATGGTAGCTTATCGTGATACTCGTCTCCTCGCCCTTTTCTAATATTATCTTTTCAGGCAACCAGGTGAGGATCGGTGTGCCATCGATGAAAAGTCGATTAAGCTCGATAGCCCCCAAACCTCTATTCTCTACATCGATCTTTATGACCCTCCCATCTGGTCTCAGTAAGAAGTTTGGCTCGGAGATTAAAAGTCCAGGTGGAAAAAGATACATGGGTATGAATATAAAAAAGGAAGCGAGCAACAGAACTATTACGGCTATCGAGAGAGTATATCTTATCTTTCTATCCATGATCCGATCTTGACCAGTGAAGCATAAATATATTCTTTCTATAATAAAACAAAATTAATGGATTATGAATTAGGCTGATGAATTTGAACAGAAAGACCCTTCTTACAGATTTATTGATCCTTTCTTTCATATCAATAATCTCTCTTCAATCCATTCTATTCTCGTCTGGTATGGTCTTCCGTGGGGACCTCGTCTTTCCAACCTCACAACAGCAGATTTTTGAGCAGATATATAGGTACATGTACGTTTGGGACTACTACCCTACGCTTGGTCAAGATAACATAATCTCTCTACAACTATTGGGCTTCTGGGTTATCTCTGGGATAATGGCTTTGATGACGAGCCCTGAAGTGATAGAAAAAATCTGGCTCCTCTCTATCCCTTTACTATCATCATGCTCGATGTACTACTTAGTGAGGAAGATGTGTAGATGTGGAAGACTGGTTGGTTTCATTTCTGCACTGGTCTATGCATATAATCCCTTCGTTGTTGACAGAATTCTATCCGGCCACCTATACTTACTTTTGGCATACTCTCTGACCCCTCTGATCTTTGCGTTATATCTCGATGCTATACATAAATTTAGCCTCCAAAAGGCTGTCCTTGCAGGCCTTGTCTTTTCTCTTCTTATATCATCTGTAGGCTATCCTCACCAAGCCCTGCTTCTTCTTGTACTCATATTTGTTTATACTGTATATTACTCCTCTCCATGGAAAAGTGGCCGTCTGAATTCAACATTAAAGAACTTTAAAATCATGATGATCTTGATTCTTATTATTCTACCATTTATCTTAGTCACATTTGGCGGGTTCACCTTTGGTACCACTAGATTTGACTTCTCAATAGAAGAGTTAAGTTACTTTAGCCGATACTCCTCTTTAACAAATGTAACAAGATTGTCTGGTTATGGACTGGACTTTGCAGAAGATGCTGTTTCAAACTACCCTTTCCTATCCCAGTTTATGAATCCATACATTTTATGGTATCTCTCGGGGTATCTGATAGCTTTCATATCCTTCATTACACCTATCTTCTTGAGAAGGGGTAAAGAGACCTTATTCTGGGCTTTGGTTGCCTTGATCTCATTAACTTTGGCTCAAGGGGTTAACGGCTTCTTCGAAGATTTTTCATTCTGGTTATACTATAACATCCCAGGTTTCCTCGCTTTCAGAGACCCGACGAAGTTCTTGGCCATCACCTCTTTCTCCTATTCGATTCTCCTAGGATTCGGGCTGGGCTCCCTAATATCGGTTATAGAGAAAAGGTTGCCTAACAAAGGGAAAAACCTCGGAAAGATATCGAAAATCATGGCCATTTCAACAGTTATCCTATTACTTTTAGTGACTCCATTGATGCCAATCTTTTATGGAAATTTCGGTGGTCTTCAGACAGTAGAGATTCCGAAATATTATGACTCTGTCAATACTTGGCTTTCAGATCAGCCCGACGACTTTCGAGTACTCTGGATACCTCCTTGGTTCCCCATCGTATCATATAGCTGGATGAAGACATATTCGATCGATCCGATCCTCTTTTACAACTCGGGGCGCCCTCTCTTGAGCTACTCCGATAGGACAATGCCTTCGACCGATTTTCAAAAATTTCTTTATGGCATCATGATCGAGGGAAGGACTAATCGATTGGGTCAGATACTATCCTTGGCAAACGTCAGATATGTGATGGTCAGGATGGATCAAAAAACGGATGACTGGTTCTACTTTCTTAGATCTCTCCAAAATCAGAGTGATGTATCTTACTTGAAAGACGATGGACCCATCTCCATATATGAGAATCAGAAAGTAGAATCCAACTTTTACGCTACTTCGAAGAGCATGTTCGTAGTTGGTGGGATGGATTCCTTGGTATCTCTTGGTTACCTATCCGACTCAGTGCTAAGGGATTGGCTTGTCATCTTCGGCTATCAGATGGAAGAAAAAGATTTGCAGCGTCAGATAGACCTGTCGAGCCTAATCGTCTTCAAAGATAGTGAAATATCCGACCTTTCCCTCATACTCGTTCCTGAGAAGTACCGAATCGATACAAGCCCCTATGCTGATCAAAGTATATCCTTGAACTCAACATGGGTAAGGAGTAATTGGAGTTGGATACCCGATCTTATAGGATACAATGTCTACCTTATAGATGAGATCAGACCTTACCTATCCGAGTTCAGCTTAGGAGAAGACTACGTACTCACTAGAGCTAACGCCACACTATCTGTTCCTTTTAATGTCGATATGAGTGGAATCTTCGATGTTTGGGCACGTGTCTTTTATAAGAACGATGCCGGTTCACTCACCTTTTTGATAGATAATTCGAATATCACCTCACAAGGACCCGCAACTATTATGCCAAAAACTCAGGAGGGCATTTACGGTAGCTATTCAGGGTTCAAATGGGTTAAATTAACACCCCAGTCGATCTTCTTGGGGAAAGGTTCTCATACCCTTACAATTTGGAACGAAGATGGCCTAAATGCTGTGGACGATGTCATAGTGGCACCACCCAATGAGATTGAGAGAGCCTTTGAAACCGTTACCGATCTTCTCAAAGATAAAGAATTCATTTATGTCATGGAGGCTGAAAAGACATTCTCTTCTATCGAAGACGAATGGGAGGCATATCCCAACTATAGCCCTGAAGCAAGCATGGGCGGAGTGGTCATGACCTTCGACCCTAGGTGTGAAGACTGCCAACTTAGGAGACCTCTTTCAGTTAGCAAGTCACTATACTTTCCTGATGACGGAGATTACACCCTCTCCCTAAGAGTTTGCGGTGAAGAGCAAGAAACAGATGCTTATCTTAAAATCTTTCTGGATGATCGTTTGATGTACGATCTTCCCTCATTTCCAAAAAATCTCACTTTCATTGATGTCGATCTGAGAAATCTCATAGCAGGTGAACATAAACTCATGATTAAGGGTTTAGGAAAGGTTATCTTGGATCAGTTGGTCCTTTACAGTTCGGCTGATGAAGGGCAGGATCTGTCCTCCATAGATTCTATCCTTTTAGTAGATAAACCTGCAGACATTACGATCAAAAGGATAAACCCAACTCATTTTATAGTCGATTCTACAAGCGAAAGACCCTTTTTTTTGGTCTTCAGCGAATCTTACAATCCCCTCTGGACCATAACTTTAGAAGGGGAGGAAATAAGGAGCGTGATCGGCTATTCTTTTATCAACAGCTTTTATATACCTCACAATGGAACTTTTTCAGTGGAGTTCGTTCCTCAAAGATACATGTACGCTGTTTATATGGTCGCCTTGTTCATAATTATCCTTGGTGTAAGTTATTCAATTTTTGCAATAATCCCTTTGAAGCTAAAAAGACAGGATAGTGATAATCGATCTTTACACAAGACCGTGGCCAAGGCTTATAATGAGCCCCCTTTAAACTCTAGATAAAACTGAGTCTAATATCCTTAAATGAATATTCCAATCGAAGTTCTTCTTTACATACTCCATAGCCTTCTTACCCATTCCTTTTCCCCCATCTTCATTAGATAGTATGGAAGAAACTTTCTTAACAAAATCTTCAAGTTCGTAGGGATGGCAAAGGTAACCATTCTGTCCATTAATTATATATTCAGATGTGCCAGAGTAGTCGTCCCATGCTACTACTGGTAAGCCACATGCCATCGCTTCGATGGGGCTGATGCCGAAAGCCTCCTTCACAGAAGTGCATATGTATACTTTCGCTGAGTTGTAGAGTAAAGGCAGATCTTTCCTATCTAAATTCGTTATCCATCGAACTGAACCCTTCGCACTATTAGACGCCATAGAAAAATTAACCTTTTGGAATAATGCTTGAGACCATCTATTACAATTTGGTATTTCAGTTTTGATCGCCAATTGGACATCCTTTACCTTACTCTTTACTAACTTTAAGATTTTAAGGGCCCAATCGAACTTTTTCTGTGGTGTCATCCGCGCTACTAAAAGCATAACATTATCGCCCAATCCGTATTGCCTTTTAAAAGCCATGATCCGAGGGTCATCAGATAGATTTTGAAAGAAGGATGCATCAACACCTGGTCGACATATCTGGGCCTCTCGATGATATACCGAGCGAATCTGATGGTTCACATACTGACTATTTGTGAGTATGGCATCAGCGTACATGATGGACCTTATATCGGCCCCCTTGAGCCATTGGTTGATGCCCGGGCTTCTTGACAAGGTCTCAATAGCAAACCTGCTCCCATTATGAGCCCATTTTATGGTCTTCTTATCTACCTCTAATGGATAAAGGAATAAAGGTAGATGGTGAATATAAGCAACGTAAGGTATCCCGAACTTCTTCTTCGCCTCATATGCTATCAAGGGTCCAGGATGATGATGGGATAAGATTAAATTGTAGTTTTGTAATTTATCGGCTATCTTAGATGCCATCATCACATTTAATGATATGTTAATCAGTAGACGTCCAAAAGGCGATGGGATTTCCGTCCCGTAGCATTGGACTTGTAGCTCAGGAAACTTTTCGTCAGAGGATGTGGATGTGAAGCAAGTAACCTTGTGCCCTAACCTACCTAGCCCCTTTGCTTGATGGATGATTACCTGTTCAGCACCACCGAATTCGGAGAAGGAGCTATGGGTAAGAGCGATACTTGACATACCATCCCTTCAAAATGGTATCATTGTTAAAAGAATTGTGATTTAACTTGTCGTCGGCCCATCTTGTCTGAGATTATGGATTTTGTAAGGGAGATTGAGCAAGAACTCAGATTACCTTTACACAAGCTGAAAGGCACCCTTTGCTATATGTACGCTTCTTAAAGGAATAATTGAGAAGCAGTGGCTTTCATAACTTAAAGTATGAATGATTTTTATGCGCTTAACCAGTTCTGCCCCGATCTTCTTTCTAGTAAAAATCTCTTTGTGAACTTTTTTCTATTACCCCTTTTCGGTATAGGCGCGTTCTTATTTCTCTTCTCTAACTTTGGGGTCGAACTTCTAACCTTCCCAGCCTTTGTCAGTGATCCGTGAGTAGGCATTAATCACCACCTTATTACCTATAAGACTGCCCAATATATTTCCTTTTCTCTATATTATAGTGGCTCTTCCCGAATGATCCCTCTTGAACAGGCCCAATTCACCGATGATTTCTTCGAGTTTTGGAGAATCGAATACAGGACCATCTTTGCATACACGATATCTGCCTATACAGCAGCTGCCACAGATCCCTATGCCACACTTCATTATCCTCTCAAGGCTAGCTTGAATAGGCACAGAGAATACTTGGGCAATCTCCAAGACCTTCTTTATCATCAACTCTGGACCACATGTATAGATTTTATCTATGTGCCCCTCTTTTAAGATGGGCTCCATGGCATCCGTTGCCAAGCCCTTCGTCCCATAACTGCCATCTTCTGTGGTTATTATGATCTCACTCTTTGTCTTGGAGAGGATCGCCCTTGCCCTGTCTACGAAGACGAACTCGTCTATAGTCTTTCCCCCTATTATCATATGTATTGATGAAAGGTTTTGAGTTAGAATCTCAGATAGTGGCATCAGAGGCGCAAGCCCTGTCCCTGCCCCTACTATCATTACATCTCCGATAATAGGTGTGAAATGCCTACCATAAGGGCCTCTTACGCCCAGAAGGCTCCCCGCCTCCATATCGAATAGAGCTGAGGATGCTTCACCCACCTTCCTTACAGTAAATCCAGCCAGGCCATTCGCCTTTGTCATGGATATGCTCATGGGGATTTCATCCACCCCTGGTATCCACACCATAACGAACTGCCCAGGCCTTGCCTTGGAACATATATCATCTTCAAAGATCAAGGATCGGACAGTCTTAGATTCATCTCTTACATTTAATACCTTGACGATCCTTGGCTTATCAGAAACCATGGGCAAGACCAACAATATCCCTTAAACTACTCTTCCCTTTTAAAGTAAGATAATCCTTTATGCCTTGTTTTATCTTCTCGAATACACTTAATCCCTTGTAGGCGATCCCTGTGCCTATCTGTATGGCTGTGGCACCCACTAGAAAGAATTCGATGGCATCCTGCCAATCGACTACCCCTCCGCAACCTATTATTGGGATATCTACATTCTGATATATTTCATAGACACATCTTACAGCTATAGGCTTGATAACAGGTCCAGATAACCCTCCAATCTTATTCGCCAGAATCGGTCTGCAGGTCTCTATGTCTATGGACATGGCTTTGAATGTATTGGTTACTGTAATGGCGTCTGCACCAACATCTTCAGCCAATTTTGCTGCATTAACGATATCCGTTAAGTTAGGGGAGAGCTTTACGAATACAGGCTTTTGGGTCTCTTTTTTCACAGCCTCTATAATATCCTCTACCAATTTAGCATCTTGACAGACTTCTACCCCAAAACCTTTCACATGAGGGCAAGATATGTTCAACTCGTAAGCCTTAACCTCTAACTCGTTGAGAATGGATATCATCTCACTAAATTCGGATGACTCGGCCCCAAAGAGGCTCACTACCAAGGGTAGATCATCAATCTTCGATCGAGACAACTCTTTATAGAACTCTTTTATCCCTGGATTCGAGAGCCCTATAGCATTTAAGTACCCGCCATAGACCTCTACTATCGTTGGGTTATCGTAGCCCATGCGTTGCTCATAACCAATGGATTTTGTAACAACGGCTCCTGCGCCATCTTCAAATACACGCCTTAGTAGTTCTATAGATGTTCCCAAAATGCCAGATGCCAACATCAGCGGACTTTCCATCTTAAGGCTCGATATCTCGATAGATAGATCTGGCTCTTGCATTTGACACACTCGATAAGATTCAGATGAAGACTCTTAAGGTTTTGCTTACTTATCTTTTATCAAAAGGATTTTAAGGAGATGGTAGAATTTTAGATTGCCGGGTTGAGATTGCCGGGATAGTGCTAGAGAAGACCTCAAACATCCCGTCGGCAGAGTGGACGAATGCGCAGGCCTTGAGACTATCGAATGAAAGTCTGTGACCCTTCGGGGTCTCGTGGGTTCGAATCCCACTCCCGGCGCTAAATCAAATTTCAAAAAGAAGACTTCTGGATGGCTCCGAATATATGTTGAATTGCTTACAAACTTTTGCCTTCGCTCTTCAAACCCTTTAAAATATTCATGAGAGGGTAGGTAAGAAACGTGCCCCTCCACCGCCACCACCGAATCCGCCGCCTCCTCCAAATCCGCCTCCTCCAAATCCGCCCGCCCCTCCGCCACTAGTCTGTATTGGCGTCGCTATTACTGGATGGAAGAAGATAGGAACGTAGCTCAACATAGTCCCTTCTGGAAAGTCGATATTGAGTTTTTTCATTGCCTCCGCCACCTTCTTGCCAACACCCAACGCTGTCCCGTATACCAACCACTCACCCCACATGGAAAGATCCTCTGTTGCATACTTCTTTATCTGGGCAAGGTCTGAAAGAAAGTTCCTGAAAGAGTCCCACTCTAGTTTCTCCTTATAGTAATCTCCTTTCCATTTGCCGAAGAGGGTCGATGGAAAGATAACCGCCACGCTCACCTGTATTATTCCGATTATTGATAGAATGAGCGGTTCGGTTAATAGATGAAGAACAGTAGGAGTTAAGATCATAAGGATTATAGATGCCAAAAGAATGATAGCAGGCATCAACAGAAGAAGGGCTACTCTTCCTCTTCCACTGATCGCGAACTCTGAAGCCTTTTCCCTATCTACAAACTTAGTCAAATTCTTCAGTTCATTCTTAATTGAAAGGAGTTCTGGATAAACATTGGAGGTTTTCTTTTGGTCTTCTAATAATCCTTTAATATAATCTGTTTTAAAAAGACCATTCCTCTTATTCTTCTCAAGAAAACGCAGAACTTGGCGTTCGTATTTATCTTCGCTCTTTGGGTCCAGAACCTGAATCGTCAAATCTTCATTTTCGGTATTTATCTTGATCTTCCCTCTTAAGTGTAGGTCCAAGAGGGTGGCGTAGAAACCGTCTTCATCGAAGTCCAAAGCATCGCTCTTAAATAAAAGGTTAACCACCCATGACTTTCTTAATCTATTGGGGATTGTGCTAAGATATTTGGGTACAACAAAGTCTTTCTCCCTTCCAAAAAAGAAGTAGATGATGATAAATAGAAAGGGGATTATTAAAATAAATAGTAGAGATGCATACTTTAATACTAACGAAAGATCGTACTGGAAAGAGTACTGAGTATTGGCGTCGACAGTCAAAGACCTAACATTGCTCACCTCTCTCGGAAAGCCATCTATTATGGAGAGGAAATCTCTTTCTAGAAGCATCTCCACCTCTAAGAGTTCATCGTTTGCTACACTTCCTTGGAGAAGGATTCTATCACCTAAATCGGTAACTTGCATGGATGGAGGGTGGGGATAAAGAGCTTCTATGTAACCTGCATCCTCTATAGTGATAGACACTTCACGATAGGGTAAGTGGGTTGAAGCAAGCTTCATGTTAAGATGGCTTATCTCATCATCATACTCTATTGGCGGGTATAATTTGAAGACATATTCAACAGAGTAAATACCTGAGCTGAAGTAATATGAGTTGAATACTCCCGCTTCATTAAACTCTGCGAGCTGACTAATCGTATCGTAGGTTGTGTCATCCACGCCAGTGAAAAGCTGAACTGTTCCAAGGTAGTCTTTTGCGTATGCAATTGTCCCCTCCGGCCCTTTCACTTGGTGTAACTCTATATATGGCTCGCCCAAGCTACTGAAAGAGAGGGGCGCATCCCAAAGCCTGTAAAGCATACGATACTTATCGGACACTCCAATGTTGTACGTGTAGCGCTCTACGAGGGTTCCATTTAGGTAAAAGGTAGCGCTATAGTTGTCAACAACTACCTCTCCAGAAAACAAGAACTGTGAGAAGAGGTTTAAAACAGAAACGCCGGCAACTCCAATTAAAAAAGTTACGAGGACTAGGGCTGCTATCTGTTTTGTTTCAACCATCTCATGATCCTCAAAACTCTATCCTTGGCGGTATAGTTATCTCCTCTTCAAACTTTAGATAATTTAGCTTCATCATGCCAATAATCCTCGCAACAAAGTTAGATGGGACTGTATCGGTTAGTATGTTGAACTCTTGGACTATGTTGTTGTACGTATATCTTTGCCTAGCAATCTCATCCTCTACGGACTTAACCGCCCCCATCAAATCGGTAACCGTGTTAGAGGTCTTTAGGTCGGGGTAATTTTCAGCCACTGCTAGAATGTTACCAAGGATCCTTCTGGATTCATTATCTATATCTCGCAGTCCTTCTGCACCTGTTTTAAAGACTTCTGCTCTTAGACTGGTTATCTTCTCAAAAACCTCCCTCTCGAACTTGGCGTAGCTCTTAACTGAGTTGAGTAGTTGTTCAATCATGTCGAGTCTCTTTTTCATGGCGACTCTGATCTGTCCCAACGTTGCGTCTGCAGAGTTCTTGAGCCTATAGAATCTGTTGTAGATAAATACAAAGAACAATATTGTGCCGATAACAACTACTGCGACAATAATTATCAAGATCCATTGAATTAAATCCATTTGGTCTAATTATTTTGGTATACATTCATAAACTTTTCTAAAAAGCAATAATGTTATTACAAGTTCCTAGAGGAAAAAGGGGTTTGAACCTAATAGAAGAAGGTTTGTATATTTTAAAGATGATATGTATGTAACTGTAAAAGATTGAATCGTTGAACCTTTTAAATCTTTGAGAAATACTCAAAGTAGAATATTGTTCTTCGTCCCAAGAGATTACCTGATCAAACATCCATAAAATAGAATCGATACTATTTATGACACAACAAGAAAAGAGCACCAAAGATTTAATTAACTTTGTAGCATTCTGCCTTGATATGCCTAGGCTGGTCATCACAGGCGCCAGTGGATTCATAGGCTGCCATGCTCTGAAGTACTTTCGAGAGAAAGGTTATGATGTCCTGGGCTTAGATAAGGTGGCAAGGGAGAATGTGATACTATGCGATCTTATGGACTTTGATAGCACGTATAAGGTATTTATGAAATTTAAGCCAGATTATGTGATACATCTCGCTGTAGTAATGAAGGATGAAGAATATAGGCTTATGAGGGACAACCTGATGATGAACCTGAATGTTCTTGAAACATCGTTGAGGGTAGGTGCGGAAAGGCTCGTATATATGAGTAGCTCCACTGTATACGGCTTGCCTACTAAGGATGAACCAGTCGATGAAGACTCGAGGCTCAACCCTTTAAGTAGTTACGCTACATCTAAAGTAGCCACGGAGTACCTCGCATTACGGTACTGTGGCTTGGGTTTGCCATGTGTCATATTCAGAGGGTTCGAGGTATATGGCAAAGGCATTACATCTGGCATAGTGAAGATTTTTGTGGAGAACGCCTTGTATAAAAAACACATCAAAGTATTCTGTTACGGTGAACAGAAGCATGACTTCACACATGTCTTAGATCTATGCCGCGCCTACGAGTTAGGGTTGAAGGAGCTAGACCCATGTAAAGTGTATAATGTAGGTAGCGGGGTACCAAGAAGCTACAAGAACTTTGCAGAGGTCGTAAGCTCTGTATCGGGTAGTAGTGTTGAATATCTACCATGTAGAGATAAGGATGTTGCTTTCAAGCTCTACCCTCAGATCGATAGGCTAAGATCTTATGGATTCGAGCCCAAGCACTTGGATTTAAAAAAGGGTATAGAGGAGGTGGTATCATATTATCGATAAGTTATGGATCGATTGTACAGACCCAGCATCTGTCAGGCTAGCAAAGGTACTGATCGATAGGCTGGATATGGACGTGAAGGTTACGGTAAGAGAGGGTGTAGGCACCGAAGAAATGGCAAAGCTTCTAAACTTGAATTTCGATACTATAGGCAAGTATGGAGGAAAAGACCTCTATAGTAAGCTTGTGGCATCCATCGATAGAATGAAGGAATTGACGAAGTATGCCCAAAAGCTCAAGGACCACGCTTTCTATACACATTCAAGTGTAGAGGGTGCAAGAGTAGCCTATGGCCTTGGACTTAAACCCATAATTACCAGCGATGATACACCATGGAGTATTCATGTAGCAAGGCTCCTCCTGCCCCTGTGTCATTACCATATTATACCAGTATGGAGCAAAGACCTCTGGCCTATTGAATCGTCAGCTATATCTTACGAGTATGATGGCGATATAACAGTGGCATGGACTAGGAGTATAAATCTGAATTGGGAGCCTAAATACGTGTTAGTCAGAGAGCCTGAGGTAAAGTCGTCTTATTTGGACTACGAGTTTAAGGAGTTCCATTTATTAGCTAAGGAATTTGACGATGTTTATTATTCAAGGAGGTATAAGAGGTTCGATGATATAATCGAACTTATAGCAAGGTCATACTGTGTAGTTACACTCTGTGGCAGTACCGTCGGTAAGGAAGCATGCCTTCTTGGTGTACCTACAATAATGTATACTAAAGGTATCAACAACATGGCTTTAAGTGTGCTGAACTACCTTAAAGAGAAAGGACTGCCAGTCTATGATGCAAGCTCATACCGAGAGTTAAAGAGTCTTGTGGATAGATTCGTTCAAGAACCAGAAAGACGAGATATGAGTAATACACTGAAGCGGATGAAATCTCCTATAGAGCATATAGAGAGGATATCAAGGCAAAAAGGTTAACTTTTAGACTCCATACCTGTGCCTTAATTCATCTATTCCCCTTATGTGTATGTAATCGAGTACGGTGCCTTTCGCCTCTCTTATCATCATGGTATCGACAAGCCCTTTATACTTCCCTCCTGCCAAACCATCGGCCAGTAGCGTTGCTCCTTGTGCTGCCTCTTTCGATACCTGTGCAAATCCCTTTACTCTTCTGACTATTCCTAAATAAGAAAGCCTCTTAGAGAGTTCATCATGAATTCTCTTTATTCTACACAACCTCCCAGAGAGTAAGATCTCCCTTGGTCTTTTGACAGATACCCTCATTTGAGCAACTCCCTTCTCTATTCCTTCCATAAATGCTTCCCATGCCAAATTATATCGCTCATTATCAAGAACTCTCTTTCCAAACTCCTTCGGCGTAACCTTCTCATCTCCAGCTATGTAAGCTGCACCACCTTGGCGAAGGATGTCTTTATCAGATATATTCAATAGGTAAGCAAGTTCCCCATCCATGGATCCAAGAGACAAGAAGCCGATGCTACCAGTCGTCCCGCCTATACCGTCGACTATCTGGCCTTTTTCGACACCTATTATGGCGTTATATCCATAACCAACCTCTACGAGTATGAATGAAGTCTCGTCGTATTCTATGTTAAAGTACCTTGATTGATCGAAGATACCCAAGATGGAGCAGCAAAGCTTGTCCGCAGTTCCCATATCTATCTTATTCACCTTTCTATGAGCTGGTACTGTGGGCATGTGTATTACGCCCGGGATGAAGTATACATTGAAACTCTCTTCTTTTAACATCATCAAAATCCTTCTCAAGCCTAAGGTTGCACTTTTCTTTGAATCGTCGGGTCTCACAAGAACCATAAGAAAGAGTCTACGATCATCTACTTCATCTATATGTGTGAGAGGGAGACCGTAGCCAGAAGGTCCCACGATAAGGTCTAAGGGGCTTACCGACCTTAGGAGTTCTATGGCAACTTTAGGATCTTTTATAATATATTTTGAAGGGATCGCCTTATCGATGAAGACGTTGCCATCATCTAAACCACAGAAATCGAAGCTCTTCGATCCAGGATCTATTCCTAATACCCTTACCATCTATCCTCTAATTTATCGATTTGGCATTCCAATTATAAAAATTGGGCGATGTTCTTGGGGGTCAAATCCTTGAAACCTTTTATCTTCTCCCCTTGCCATGTAAGGTTATAGAGCCCTACATCTATCCTTAAAGCCAGCCATTCAAGTAGCTCTTTGCAGAATTTCAGCTTAAGAAATTTCTTCTCCGGCGATCTTACATATGCTTTCGAATACTTCCCTATGATCTTACCCAAATCCATACCAGCCAGGGCGATTATCTTGGCACCCATTTCTGCAGCGAGAAAGACCGCCCTGTCCCCATCCGTGAACCCTCCAAAGTTATACACCCTCTCTTTGGGCCTGACTTGGGTAGTACCTAAAACCCTAGTCAATTTTGGGACGTATTCTTGAAGTTTTGGTATATTGTCTCCATGTCCATGAACAACCATAAATGAGCCCTTCTGGTTTGCTGATAAAAGGTCTTGGAACCTACCATCAAGGTCGGTTACTATTAATTGAGGAACCTTATTTGCAACTTCTAAAAGAGCTGTTGTGGCACCATCTGCCGTGATAATGATAAACTTATCCAGTAATCCGGCCCCTTTTATGCTGTGAATATCCCTCTCCAGAGAAGGCCCTGCACCTAATACCAACACCGGTTCACTATGAATCAGAGTTCTGATCTCTGAAGGTTCTATAAATCTGCCTTGAAGCAACTCGCTCAAAATATCTGTTGCCCTTTGATCCTCAGACCTACTAAAGTTGAGGGAGGATACAATCTTATCGTACCACGGCCACCACTCCTCTAAGTTCATCTACGATCATCTTTTATGGGATAGTTTGCTCGTTACAATTTACCCTTTATTATAAAATCTTCTTATCCCTCTTCAAAGGTTTATCATCGTCTTCTATAATTTTTCTTTTAAACCTTTTTTACTGATATCTTTCGTTACGTTTAATCTTCCTTCGAAATCTATACTAAGGGAGCTCTTTAGCCCTTCTGCTCTGGTTGAGGTCCTTTTAATATCCTCTATAGAGCTTATTTTCTGCCAGCAACTTAGAGCATCCAATATAGCATGTAGGGCTAGCATATTCACTTCTTCTTTGACGTAGTAATCAGCCTCAATCTCGAAATATCCTCCCGCTAGCGATGACCATTTTTTATCCCTCTTCAAAAAAGACGTTATAAAGAGGGCGAGCCAAAAGGGCGCCTTTTTCATACTATCGATGAGTCCGATGTCTATATCTGTGGCAGAAATGTACTTTATGACTTCCTTAACGATTTTTATCGAGATTTGGTTGGGGTAGATTACCTTATCCTCTCTCATGTATCCATTACGCAACATGCCTCCTTTGGAATCATCTAGATCTTTGGGATAGTTTATATTGAAAAAAGAAATCAATTCTGGGTCCAAAATTCTCATATTCTCTACATTCATCATGTATGACTTGGTGCTACTCCTGATGAGATCGCTAGGCCTCCATCTCTTAAGGTTTAGAAGGGCTGGGGAACAGAGAAGTATGTGCTCTCTCTTATAGACCGCCATAAGGGGCTCGATCTTACCATCAGGCCATAGAGGTGTGACGGCATCAAAATCGACTGCTTTTTCTATCAACATTCTTAGCATATTTGCCTTGATATAGGGTGTATCGCAAGGCAAGACTAAGATCAGGTCTCTTTTGATAGCTCTTGCCCCTGTAGTTAGACCTATGAGGGGGCTATGACCAATACCTTCAATATCTGCTATTACAAAAAGGTTAGGATACTTCTCAGAGAAAAGATTTGAGTACAATTCTGCCTGTTCCCTATCCCTCACCACCACAGAAACGCTATCAGAGACTTGATACGCTGAATCTATGATCCACTCTATCATCCTTTTACCGTTAACTACTTCCAGCGCCTTATTCCTTCTGATAGAATCGATCTGGAAACGTCTATTCTCTCCACCAGATAAGATGACAATACCTACATCCATCTATAGAACTCGCCCGATTTATGTCTAAAAATGATGTAATCGACTCAACTGCACTTTGCTTTCCTCTTACCCGGCTCAGTCATAGCGTATATGTTGAGTACTTCATCCAATATCTCCTTAGAAAGTAACCCTCTCTCTAAGACTACCTCTCTTATCGTTTTACCAGTAGCTAGGGCTTCTTGCACGACCTTTGCAGCCTTATCAAAGCCAATGTAGGGGTTCAAAGCTAGGGCGATCCCAGGGTTACGTTCGGCAATCTTTTTACACCTCTCCTCATTCGCAGTAATCCCTACCACAAGCCTCTCTGAGAATATGTGTACAGAATTCTTAAGTATATCCAAAGAATACATCAAATCGAAGGCTATCACGGGCATCATAACATTGAGCTCAAGTTGGCCTGCCTGTGCAGCAAGTGTTATAGTCAGATCGTTCCCTATAACTTGAAAGGTCACCATGTTCATGACTTCTGCAATAACGGGGTTGACTTTACCTGGCATTATGGACGATCCAGGCTGGACTGCAGGGAGATTGATCTCACCTAACCCAGTAACAGGCCCAGAGCTCATCAATCTAAGGTCGTTGACTATCTTTATGAGATCTACCGCCAAGGTCTTGAGGGAATTGGAGACTTCGACGAAATCGCTCATAGACTGAGTGATCGCTACCATGTCCTTTGCAGAACGAAGGTTGAATCCAGTGTAACCTCTTAGTCTATCTATGACTAGCTTAACATAATCAGGGTCTGCATTTAAACCTGTCCCAACAGCCGTCGCACCTATGTTCAACTCCTCTAAAGCAGTTGCTGTCCTCTTTATCCTCTTAATATCACTGGACACTATAGAAGCATACGCTCCAAACTCTTGACCAAGACGAATAGGTGCAGCATCTTCTAGATGAGTCCTTCCAGACTTGACGACCTTATCAAACTCTACAGCTTTTTTCTTAAGGGCTTTCTCAAGACTTTTCAGCTCTGAGATCAGCTGTTGAATCATAGAGAGGCAGGCGATGCGCATAATTGTTGGAAATACATCGTTAGTGGACTGGGCCATATTTACATGATCGTTTGGATGGACGATGTTGTAATCCCCTTTCATCCCTCCTAAAAACTCTATTGCCCTATTGGCCAGAACCTCATTTGCATTCATATTATGAGAAGTCCCGGCCCCTGCTTGGAAGACATCTACTACGAATTGATCATGCCATCTTCCTTCAATGACTTCTTCAGCTGCACGAATTATAGCATCTGCAATCTTGGGCTCTAAGTCTCCGATCTTCATATTTGCCTCAGCCGTAGCCTTCTTGACAATGGCGGTTGCTTTTATGAACTCAGGATAAGTTTTTATCCCACTTATGGGAAAATTCTCCATCGCCCTTAAAGTCTGAATCCCATAGTATGCCTCTTCTGGGACCTCCTTCTGCCCAAGAGGGTCTTTCTCTATCCTTTTCTTAGGTGCCATATTTGCCATCTCAGATTCGAATTAGTTATCTTTAACTTTTTTACTTATATTTTAAAGATATAGGAACGAACCTTATGTGATAGGTTCAGCATACTCAAGTCGATCTCCACCAGGCTCCCTTTATTCTCTTTCTCAAGATCTGATCTATAATCTGATAACAGATCGTCCAATTCAGTACATCTTTCGACTGCAGATGGGTCCTTTCCTGCAGGAAGATCGAGGGTCTTGAAGATAGTTGGTGCTATCAGCTTTGCTAATGAAAACATGGCCCAGCAGACATCTCGAATCTCCCATTGCGCCGCACTATCACACCTCTGGCTAAAGATGTGTCTAAACTCCCTTGGATTCGCTGTGATGGTTATGTTGGTTTTACATGCAGAAGGAGTGATGAATCTTACATCCTCTTTGTGTAACCCTTTCTCTGAGTAGGCTTCATACATACGCCCACTAAGAGCCATGAAGTCATCGTAGCCAAGCTCGATCTTAACTCTATTTACTTCTACTTGGACCTTCTCTTTTACGTCTATGGATGGAGGTTTTATATACCATTCATCTCTTCCTATCATTACATACCTTTGGCTCTGCTGTGAAAAAGAGGCAAGCCTATGTCTCACCAGCTGATGCGTGAGAACTCTTGATACGTTCTCTAAACTATATGTTAAAGAGCCGTGCTCCATTACATCATGGTGACCTAACTGAAGAGCCTTCTCTAACATTCTTTCTACATAAGAATCGCTTAAGAGCTCTTTGTTCAGGTAGAGCTTAGATGCTGGATGTTGAGAGTAGCATGACCTCATAGCTGAGGCACATACTCTCTCGATGTCTGGGGTGTACGAAATAAGCACCACTCTTGTTTCTTTCATTCAACCGCCTTTTTTGCACTTAGCTCTAAAAACTCTTGAAATGTGAATATAAAAATTTAGTTCTACGAATACATAGAAATAAAAAGTCTAAAGTTTCCCACCCTATTGGAGCAGGGAATAGATTAAAGCTCCTACACCCTATTTTTCCTTTATCCATAACATATCTGTAATATTTTATTTAATAAAATTAAATACTTGTAAGTAACCTTAACTCTTGATTTTCTATGATTTTTTTGGCATATCTAATCCTCTAATTATGAAACTGTTAACTGCTATCCATAGAATTATAGTGAAGAACCCATGAATGTTGTGAACAACATTTACTTCTTGTCCAATAATAATTTCTAAAGCAATTAACCCAAAAAAACCACAGAATGTACCTATCACCTCGCAGATAATATGGCTTTTTTTCATAT
>JAKLZD010000053.1 GCA_024256245.1 Candidatus Methylarchaceae archaeon HK01M | reverse complement strand
ATCTCTGCACGTATCTCGAGCGAGTCTTCAGCTACATCTATGCTTATATCGTTCTTATCTTCAACGTAAGGCAGATCAGCGGTAACAACTATCTCATCCTCTTTATCCTCTATGTTGACGAGTGGCTCTAAGTATTTCTCAACAGCATCCCATGAAGGGCGCATCAGTTCACTGTAAGCGTGCCCTAAGAATTCGTCAATCCATTCTGACAACCTTCTTCCCCTCCATATATTAATGGTACATTATCGGAATCTCCCTCTCTAATGGTTTTCTCACAGCTCCCATAGTGCCTTGAGCCTGCTTCATCAGATCTCTCGCCTTCACTCTGATTTCATCAGCCTTTTCAAGCAAAGGTTTTACATCTACATCCAACTTTAGAATCTTGTTAAGGGACATTATTACCGAAGCAGCAGCCCCGGGATCGGGGTAGTTTAGAAAAGATTGGGCAAGGAGGGCGATGGCTGGTATGCCTCTTTTCAAGCATCCTTTTAAGAGTAAAGCATAGATGCCCGCCATAAACCCCTCTTCCATAACTTCTATATCATTTTTCTTAAATATATTCATCCAATTCTCACCATTCCCAACACCATATACTGAAGGGGTATCAATTTCCATCCTTTCTTGAACAGGGATACCACTTAAAGAGACGACAAGTTTAGCCTTCTTCTCTTTGAACCAGTCTGTGAGTACATTGGCAAGATCATGTATTACTTTTGGGGGTATAGCAATTTCAGATGTAACGACAATTATCTTTCCATTACTAAATATCCTAACAGGCTCTGTGATAATACCTTTATGAAGCACCATGACAGGAGGGAAGAGCGCAGATTCTATATGGGCTACTTCGTTCAATTCTAACTTCTCTACTAAGTAAGATGATGCTATGGCCCCCACCAAGCCTACATCTGGAAAACCTTCTACGACCGTTGGCTCATCTATCTTAAAGTCTTCTCTTTCAACGATCTCAATTTTTTTAAGCATAAGATATCTAGAATAAAATAGTCTAATGGGCTTTTTAGTTTTTCTATTTTTACCTTTGATAATAAAAACATAACAAAAGATGTTATAATCAACAATTTATTAATGTAAATCACACATATATGTCAGATTTAAAGGAGGCAAACGATCTGGTTCAATTGAGACTAATATTTCTTGGAACTTCCTCGTCGATCCCTACACCTGGAAGAAGTTTGACTTCGTTAGCATTGATGAGAGGCAAAGAGATACTGCTCTTCGATGTGGGAGAAGGAACGCAAAGGCAGATGATAAAGATAGGCATCGGATTCGGTAGGATAACGAATATATTCATCACCCACTTTCATGGCGATCATATACTTGGTCTCCTCGGTCTTTTACAAACCATGTCTCTACTCAATAGGGATAGACCTTTGAATATTTACGGGCCCAGAGGAATCATAGGATTTTTGAGGAACAACATGAGATACCTTAAATTCGGTCTTACATTTCAGATCAGTGTTCATGAGGTCAAGGGAGGAGTAATTATGAAAGAGAAGGATTATGTAGTTGAAGCTTGCCCTTCTGAGCATTCTGTAAGGTCTTACTCATATCTATTGAAAGAGTTCGATAGACAAGGAGTATTTTATCCTGAGAAGGCATCAAAACTTGGCGTACCAAAGGGGAAACTTTGGTCGACCTTACAACGTGGTGAGAACGTAACCATTGGAGACAAGATAATCAACCCAGATCAGGTCTTAGGAAAGAAACGTCCAGGGAGAAAGATAGGTATATCTGGAGACACTAGACCAAGTCCTCTTCTATCCAAACTTTTCTCTAACGCCGATGTGATCGTATTTGACTCAACTTATGGGGAAGAGTATTTGGATAAAGCGAAAGAGAACATGCACTCAACATGCGTAGAAGCAGCCCAATTAGCCAAAGATGCTGAAGCTAAGTTACTCGTCCTTACTCATTTCAGTGCAAGGTACAGCGATGTGAGCAAGTTGGTGTTTCAAGCCTTAAAGATACATCCAAATGTTGTAGCTGCGTCTGATCTAGAAGTAATAGAAGTCCCCTACCCGGATGAGCGAGTTTAAAGATGATTAGAGTTTTCGACTATTCTTACCTAACATATTCAGAGATTATTACTATCCTTGCTTAGCTTCTGCAAATCATGCGACTTCCTCTGATAGCAAAATTGAGTAAGACAGCCAAGTTGATGGGATGGTTATATCCGCCACTCTAAATGTTTATCTTTACTTTTGCCTTTGTTCTCTCGCCTCTTTTACTCTCTGTGCGAACTCAGGGCTCCAAAGCTTTTGGATTTGGTTTACTGTCCAGATTATGATTATAGTCCATACCGCTCCGAGCATCAGAGACACATCCGCTACCGCTTCATATGACGTAGTTGTGATTTTAAGATATAACTATATATAACAATAATCTATCTTATAATGAATTTTAAAGTTTTGATGTTCACTTTATCGATGGTCTCCAATACGAGAAATCTCTTGAAGATATAAGATGGTTAAAATGGTTTCAGCATCTCCTTTATTTTTGCTACAGACTCGTAAGGTTTTACAACTGACTCTATAATATACATACCCCTAAAGTCCCGCCTTATGAGTTGAGATGTAACCCCTCTCCAATCGATGGAGCCATCCCCTATACCCAAGTGCTCATCCCTATCGCCTCTATTATCATGAAAGTGAACTGTGACGAACCTATCCGAAAGCTTTGATATGAATTCGTTTACAACCGATCCTATATATGCATGTCCTACATCGAAGACCATCTTTAGACGAACTTTATTTCTCTCAAAGAAATCTTCAAAATCTCTTGGTTTGGTCATGAAATGCTGGGTAGCAGGGTTCATATTTTCAAAGGCAAGAACTATACCTGAAGACTCGGCATAGTCGTAAAGAGTTAAGATCGACTCTTCATTCAACCTCTCAGCTATGGTCTGATCTTTACCCATTGCTTTCAGACCAGGGTGAAGAACAAGAGCTTTGGCCTCCACTTCAGCTGCCGACTCTATGGACTTCTTGAGCTTGGCTAACGACTCATGGCGTCTGCTTCTATCCAGATCCGCTATATTTGTGATATTATAGGGAGAATGGATGGTGAAGGTATATCCTTGTGAACTCAGATCATGAATCATTCTGACCCTTTTACGAGTAAGAGAGTGATGGCCTTCATCAACTATCTCCCAGATATCTGGTTTCTGGGAATATTCTCTCTCAAACTTTACCTCTTTTATTATGTCTTCAAAAACCTCCTTTTTTAAGAATATGTAGAGTGATGATAGACCTACTAAAGCCATGAAATCACTCTGTAGTCAACCAATCTATAAATTCACCGAGATAAGGGCTTTGTATGATTAGCTTTATGGGGCCAAGAGGCGACTCGCTCTCTTCTTCACAGACGTTGACAGACCCTACGAATGCAGCCTGTTTATTGAAGATCAGCCATGTAGTTTCCTCATTCATATGCCTCAAAAGCAATCTGCGCACTACAGCCAATGTCTGCTTCGCCCTTATCCGCTCATAGATAAAATATAAGCTCTTCTCATCTTTTGTTGAAGTAGTTAAGATTTTATCTTGTGAGAAATCTGGCTCTACGTGCTTGATCAGGTTCCGGATAGAAGTCTTCACTTTATCGACATCTTCTGATGGATTGACATAAGCTTCTACAGTTACCTTTAATTCTTTTAAAAAAGGTTGAATTTTCAAGTTAAACCCTTTTTACCTTTTGGAATCCTCCACAAAATATCTTAACAACTTACAAAGGATCGATACCTCTTTTTAAAGTTTGCAAAAATAAAAAAGGGCCAAAATAGTATTGAATGCGGATGTCGATGAGGGCTTTCCTTGCTTTAGATGTAGGAGATGAAAGGACTGTCAGGTTGATCGAAGAAGTCCAAGACAAGCTAAGACATACAGATGCCGACATAAAGCTCGTAGAGCCCAACAATCTGCACTTCACCGTCAAGTTCTTTGGAGAGATAAACGATATTTTAGTAAAAAAAATTATAAATTTGTTAGAGGCAATCAGGTTCAGACCTTTACATATAGCTTATAAAGGGATAGGGGTCTTTCCAAGTCCCCGTAAAATCTCTGTGATATGGTTAGGCGTAGATAAGAGCTGTAGAGATGATCTTTTCAATGTAGCGAATATGGTAGAAGATAGTTTGAAAGGCCTTGTGCGGAGTGAAAGAAGGGGTTTTCAGCCACATGTCACCATCTCCAGAGTGAAAAGTGGGAAGAACAGGGATAGATTGCTGGATGTGATAAAGGCGTACGAGAGCCAAACCTTCGGCGAAGAAACAATAACGTCTCTGAAGCTCAAGAAGAGTGATCTGACTCCGAAAGGTCCCATATACAGTGATGTTCACACCTTCCAGTTTGGGGTGGACTGATATATCTAATGAATTGAGTAAGGTAATATCGGATGCCCTGAAGATCGTAGAGCCAGCGAAAGGTGAGGTCGACCATGTCAAAGCCATAGCTTCTCGTGCTCTTCAGAGAGTTAGAAAAGTGGCATTAAAGAGCAGATTTAAACCAGATGTGGTGCTGGGAGGTTCTTATGCAAAAGGCACTTGGCTGAAGAGGGAGGCAGACATAGACATCTTCGTTAAATTTCCAAAGAGATTGAACAAAGTGGACCTAAAAAAGTACGGTTTAGATGTTGCTTTGGAATCGATGAGAGAATATGAACCGATATTAAGATACGCTGAACATCCATACGTAGAGGCTTATATCGAAGATGTTGGGGTCAACATCGTTCCCTGCTACGATGTAAAGAAGGGTGAATGGAAGAGTGCAGCAGATAGATCTCCTTACCATACTTTATTTATGACAGAAGAATTAAGCGACAGTCTTCGAAGAGAGGCGAGGTTGCTCAAAAAATTCATGAAAGGAGTAGGGGTCTATGGCGCAGAGATAGCTGTACAAGGCTTTAGCGGATATGTCTGTGAAGTTTTATGTTTAAAGTATGGGTCCTTTTTTTCAAGCCTCAAGTCTGCATCGAGATGGAGGGAGGGAGAAGTGATAAGTTTAGAAAAGGTAGATGAAAACCTTAAGAAAAAATTCCAAAAGGCTAGCGTGATAATACTCGATCCTGTAGATTCTAGGAGGAACCTTGGAACAGCGATTTCGCCAAGGAGGCTCGCCGAGTTTATTTTAGCATCGAGGGCATTCTTGAAGGAGCCTAGGTTAAGATACTTCATAGGAGAAAAGGATCGTTTGGATAAAATAGGGAAGAGTGAACTGATGGGAAATCTTGTAACCTTAAAGTTCAAGCATAGTAAAAGAAGCGTAGATGTTCTTTGGGGTCAATTGAAGAGAAGTCTAAATTATATTCTAAAGCAATTCGATCTTTACGACTTCAAAGTCCTTAGGTCTGCTTGCGCTACAGATGAGAATGAAGAGAGTGCCTTTATCTTCTTGATAGAGAGTCTTGAGCAACCTGAAATAGAAGATAAGAAAGGTCCAGAAGTCTTCAGATACGAGGATTCGAGGAAGTTCATCTCCAAGAATCTTAAAAGATCTAAGTTGATCTGGCTGGGCGATGATACTAGGCTTTATGCTTTGATGGAGAGAAGAATTAAGGACATAGATGATTTCTTCGATCTTTTGCTTAATAAAAAAAGAGGCTTGGGCATAGCGCCAGGACTTGTAGACGGTATTGTGAATACCTATCAGACCTATCTTGGGAATAGAAATATCGAGCTTTTATCTATACCATGGATCATGAAAGAGTTGGTCAGACTATTGAGTTCAGATAGATTGTTGACGATAGATAAAGATTCATAAAATTAATTAAATTATCAATCTTATAGGCGGATTTATAGGGGGTCGTCGTCTAGCTTGGTCAAGGATTCTACCCTGGGGCGGTAGCGATCGTGGGTTCAAATCCCACCGACCCCATCTCTTGATTTATTAGAGCACTTCGTGAATCGTAAGTGGTTATTGCAGGGATTTGATGATTTACTATAGCGTAAAGGATTTCTTTAATATCGTTAAGAGATTCTTTAACATCTGAGCCAAATATCGTCTCTAGCCATTTTTGTGTTTCTGGATTCTGCTTAAGGATAGGTAATACACTATTCTCAAAAAACGCAAGGGAAAGCCGCAGTATTTCTCGAAGAGGTCCATATCTGGGATGGGGGTTCAAAAAAAGATTGGGTCTGGTCAACTCCATCAGTTGATCCTAAACCACCTCCAAAAGAGTGGATCATCGATCCTCCCATTACAATCTATTACGGTCTTGGGATTTCTGTTAAAGTTGTTTTTGGTAAATCATCGGCATATGATAATGTTCGTGGGATCGAGTTCAACACAGCAGGTGCGGATTTTATAACTCCTTAAAACTAAGATAAATCAAGGATAACTAATGAAGATGCTAAAACAAGCCAAATAAAACCCTCACCTCTTTTTTTGGGTATATTGTCAAGTCATTTTAAATAATATTTGCCGTCGGATAGAGTGAACAATCGATAAAAATTCTGAGATTAATGAAAAATGAAGTAGTTCGTTTGGGATGTTCGACAAAATATTTATTTTATAATCCCCACTACTCGTGGGGATAAAAATTTGAGGAAAAGACATGTGGATGCTATAAGTCTAAAGTCAGGTCCGACTGAAAGTGGGGGGATTCCCCAACGACCTCCTATCGAACCTAGTACGCCTGTTGGGGGAGAGTTATTACCAGCAGTATCTCAGTACTGGCTCCTCATACTGCTTCTTTTGCTTCCCTTGGGTTTCCTACTCTACAAGAAAAGGAGCACTCTATTCCCTTGGATTCTGAAGTTAATCAGACTTTAATCCCCCATTTCTTCTTTTTTCATTCATATATTATTGCCTATCCACCATGAGGTTATTTACACTGTAACAAAGAAATTATCCAGATATTTGTGTATATTTATAATCATTTATGAATATTTATGGATATTTATATTTACGATAGATTCTATCTTATAGATAGAACAATGAATTCCAAGAGAAAGTTATCAATAGCCATAATAAGCATACTGATCCTGTCAGCATTCACCACAGCAACCATACCTACAACATTAAGAAGATCGCTTTACTCCTTAGACTTGGTAATG
>JAKLZD010000033.1 GCA_024256245.1 Candidatus Methylarchaceae archaeon HK01M | reverse complement strand
AGAAGAATAGAGAGATAATCAAGCAGATTTCGAGCAAAGTAATGAAATATGCTCCGAAATCGAAAGTTATTGTTGTAACCAACCCTTTGGATATGATGACCTATCTTACCCTTAAGATTACAGGGTTTGACCGCAATCGTGTATTTGGAATCGGAAGCGAATTGGATGCTGCTAGGTTAAAGTTTTATCTATCATCTACTCTGAACATGCCTCGATCATCTATCGATACATTTGTTATTGGAGAGCATGGGGACTCTATGACTGTTCTAGGAAGTCACTCAAAGGTCGATGGAGTTCCCGTCAAGAGGTTATTGAATCCATCTGAATTTACCTATATAGTTGATAAGCTGAAGAAGTCAGGCTCTGAGGTAATCTCCCTTAAAGGTTCTACCACCTTTGGAATAGCCGCAGCAACATCTTCTATAGTCGAGTCTATGATCCAAGATAAAAGAGAAGTCCATCTGGTCTCCTTATACTTAAACGGTGAATATGGATTCAGAGATGTATGTATGGGTGTTCCAGCAATTATAGGAAAGAACGGGGTTGAGAAGGTAATAGAGTTGAAGCTCGATGAAGATGAGGAGACACGATTCAAGAAGAGCGTCGAAGTCTTAAAGAAATCGATCAAGCTTTTAATGGAAGATTAGATGTATAGAGGATACCGCGCTTAAGACAACCTTTATTCGTACTCCACTCGTCTAGGAACGCGGACTGGTGTCTGCCCCCAACGGCGTTTGCTTCTACCTCTCATCTTTATTTCTCTGAGCCTAGCCTCCATTCCTTCATCTTTTTCTAAATCCATCATCTTGGCGCACATTACTTTATCTATTCTCAAAATCATGCAAGCAGTTTCAGTCGCAGATTTTATGACTTGCATCTTGACTCTCAGGGGCTCCAACACCTTGAGCTTTCTCATATCTTCGATCTTGCCAGAGAATACATTCACCCCATACCACAAATTGCCATCTCCTTTGTGCTTGGCCCTTAGATTGACCAAGATACCTACGGAATCGAGTCCAGCATTTTCGGCCAGCGCTGTTGGTATACCCTCCAAAGAATTTGCAAAGGCCTCTACAGCCAACTGTTCTCTTCCTCTAATAGTCATCGCAAACTCTCTAATTCGCTTCGATACCTCGGCCTCAGGTGAGCCTCCCCCAGCTACGATCTTTCCATCCTCGACAACGTTCCTTATAACACAGAGAGCATCATGCAAAGCCCTCTCAGCTTCATCGACCACATGCTTTGCACCACCCCTTAATACTATAGTGACGAGACGAGGGTTTTTACAATCACGTATGTAGATCACCTTGCTCTCACCTATCTTCATCTCTTCTACTAGCCCAGCCTCACCTAGAGCGTCAGGGCCGATATCATCGATATGGGATGCTATTCTGCCGCCTGTGGCCCTAGCAATCTTCTTTAGATCGTCTTCGTCTACACGCCTTACACCCATTATCCCTTTTCTTACCATGTGGTGGGTGACAACATAATCGAGGGCTGATTTACAAAAAAGGACGTTGGCACCCGCATCTACAATCTTTTCGACCATGCCTTTGAGTATCTCCTTCTCCCCTTTCACGTAACTTTCTAATTGCTCCGGTGTGTCGACTTGTAGTTCACGGACAAAGACTACTGCACCTCTATCGAGATCTAGACCTTCATGTTTTTTTATGAGGGCTATCTTGGCATCCTTGATCCTCTTTGGCATGCCAGCTTCCAGGGAATCGATAACATCTTCCTTTATCACTACTCCTTTGACCAATTCTGTTTCTTCTAAACTCTTTCCACTTTTTTTCATGATGTACACATTGTCGATATCAACTTTTACCTTTCCATCATGTTCCTCAGCTATCTGCCTTACGGCTTTGACAGCTATATCTGCAAGATGATCCTTTGCAATCGATGCGCTCTTGCTTCCCATAGAGGTAATAGCGATCTGTTTTAACAGCTCATCATCGTTTATGTCGACGTCTATAGCTATCTCATTCAATATTTCTTTCGCCTTTTCAGCCGCTTTCTTGTATCCATCTACCATGATGTTGGGATGAATCCCTTTTTCTATGAGTTTCTGTGCCTTTTCTAAAAGTTCTCCTACTAAAACCACTACGCTTGTAGTTCCATCCCCAACCTCGCTATCTTGGGCTTTTGCAGCTTCAATGAGCATCTTAGAGGCAGGATGTTGGAAATCGGCATCTTTTAAGATCGTGGCCCCATCATTTGTTATAGTAACTCGCGTAATCTTTCTTAGGTTATCTTCCGTCCATTTAGTCCCTATCAATATCTTATCAAGGCCACGGGGCCCCAGTGTAGAGCGAAGCATATCTGCGGTTATTCTAGCCGCAGTCAAATTATTCTTCTGAGCGGTTTCCTTCTTTGATAGAGTTGTACCTTCTTTTAAGATCAGATTGGGTCTAGATGACATGATGTACACTTCACCTTATTCGTCTACTAAGTAAAATTCAACGTTGGAGATATTTTAAGTTTGCTATCATAGATTTTTAAAAACTTCAATATATCGTCTATGAAATTTTAAAAGAATGGAATCAATAAAATGCCAGATATGTTGTTCTGCAGTATGCAATCTTTCATCCGGGCTAAGGTTTACATCTTTGACTGAAAAGTCCCGCGGGCAGGACATTCAGGGTTTATGACCCTTTTGAACCTGCGACACTCCGGTTTCTGTGTGCTCAGTAGGCTGGTGAAGCGAGCCATAGCTCACCTCTACAGCATCTCCCCCTCACATGAGGGTCGGAAGCTCTACCAAGCTGAGCTACCGCGGGACAGATTTGAATTAATTTTAAGAGACAAATAAATATTTAGTCATCAAAAATATAGACTAAATTAAAAAAGAATCTGTTGGTTCTGTATTCTTACTCCTTCCCTTTCAAATCTCTTGCTTCAATTCCTGAGTATTAATAGTTGATATATCTCATTACCAATGCTTGGTTATGCGAAATAAATAATACTACTTATTTTTTTAAAAACAATCCCAACAAGATCAACATTATATTTTGGTCGATAAGATTGGTAACCAATGCTGGTAATACTCCAGAACCGAAAGTAATGAAACCGATAACTAATGCCAGTATGCCGTTCTTCAGGAAAGTTGCTATGCTTAATGTTATCGCATGCTCACTACCAAACATCTTTCCTATCTTATAGGAAAAAAGAAGGGCAACAGTTAATAATGGAATTATGACTAGATTGATCTCTAAAAAACCGTAGATATTGCCTTCTATATAATCGATTCCACTAGCTACCCCTCCCCATAAGATGTATATTATTACAATATAAGAGATCAAATTACCATATTTTAATGCCCCTTCAGATAATTTCTTTAAATATTTTCTAAATAGGATTGCAGCCAATAAAGGTATCAAAATCATTTGAATTAAATTAAATATCATCGATATCACATCAAATTTTATCAGAACTCCGACCCCAACCAGCATCGTTAAGGGTAAAGTTACTATCGAGATTAAAGTTGTAATTGTAGTTAAAATGATTGCCAATGACGAGTTTCCTTTAAATACATCCGCAAAGAAGGCTGTTGCAACTGCTGACGGGCAGCTGAAGGCAAGTAAAATTCCAGCGAATATTAAGGGCGTAAATAAGATTCCCACTAGAGATAACAGAGGCATGAATACCAAAATTAAAAATAATGCAACAAAGATCATTCTGAAACTAATCTTTCTGAAACCGGCTAAATCCATCTTTAAGATAGTAAAGAACATTAGTGTCATCAAGAAGTAAACCAAGAAGGGTTTGAAAATTAAACCGATTTGAGGTAAGATGAAACCTAAGGATAGGCCTAAGAAGACTATTAGAGATAAGCGAATTTCCCTTAATGTCATAACCTACTTATCCGAGGCCTCTTGATTAAAAGCTATTCTTCCCTTATTCTCTTAACAACGTAAAGCTTATGACCATTTGAACTGTTAGAATGGTTTGAGAATTCTTGAAGGCTATGCTGCTTGACAGACTTGGGCCAATAGAGAGCAAGCCCTTAATTTTATCCTCTCTTAATGACCCTGTCGTCCATGATGAAGAAATATTGGTGAGAGTTAGGGCTTGTGGCGTATGCCGCTCAAATCTTCACATGATCGAAGGAGACTGGGCAGGCCGTAACATCCCTTCTAAGTTGCCTACCCCCCCCCCCCCCCCCCCCCCCCCCCCCCCCC
>JAKLZD010000135.1 GCA_024256245.1 Candidatus Methylarchaceae archaeon HK01M | reverse complement strand
ATTTAAGGAGCAATATTGTAAATATGTGTAAACGAGATAGGTTGAGATGTATTTTCAGGGTTAGTGTAAACGAGTTTAAGCAATCAGAGAAAATCGAAGATCACATAATTTATGTAGCAAAAAACGTAAATGAAGCCCGATCCTTTAAGGTTCCCTTCCATATATTGGAGGCAGGTAGGACTGTAGAGGAAGTTCTCAAAGTGAAAGAATTCTGCGCAAAGAAGTCAAGTATAAGATTCATAATCGAATTCGATTTCAATCTACTACGTCTATACGATGGATTCCACTTTGCAAATTATTTGAAAAGTCTAGCGATTTTGATGAACATCTGTAGGAGAAGGCAGATTACAACGATCTTCTCGAGCGCAGCAAGAAGTCCCAACGAACTGGTTCCACCAAGGGTGCTCTACAGCTTCTACAAACTCCTAGGTGGCAAAATGGCTCGAAGAGAGGTCCTGTCAGAAATTCCTTACAAGGAACTTTTAGAGAAGTTGGACCTTGGTCCAAAGATCGTTGGTGGATAAGAATGATGCGTAAAAAGAAAAGGTATATCTTGGTCTACCTTGAATTGGGGTATGCAAACGATAAAGAGCTGATAAGATCGGTCAGGGCGAGAATAGTAGACCTTTTTGGTGCAATAGGGCTCCAATTCATCAATCTAAAGATCATGAAGATCAAGCCAAATTTCTTCATCCTTCGTTGTAACCACGATCGTACCGATGATCTGCTCTTCACTATAAGCTCGATGAAGTTCAAAGATACTGCTCTTCTTCCATTAAGAGTTTCAGGCACCATAAAGAAGCTCAAGGACATCATATCCGATTTCTCTCAAATAGTGGGGCATCCTCCCTAAGCTAAGCTTGAGGTTCTTTCATGATAGAATTGAAAAATCACGACAACTTTGACCGCAATAAATTTAACACCGAAATTATTAGAAGGTCTTGATGAAGGTCGGAAGGGGGGAGTTGTGGAAAGGCAAGAGAGTGGAAGGTTTCCCCTTTGTTCTATGTGAAGTGCATCTTAAAGAGATGATAGACCATCTCTGCACGGATAAAGCCCTTATAAGCACCATGCTTGAGCCTATTGAAGAAATCGATGAAATAACTGCAAAGAAAAAACATCTCTCTTCAGAACCTAATAAGTGCCAGATATCTAGATGCGAGAAAAGCGTAAAATACAAGCTTACAATCTTCAGATCTATCAAGCCTAGCGAGTGGTATAAGCTGAAACCACCTCCATAACGTATCTTAAAGCTCTTTTAATGTAGAAATGAGCTGGTTGAGGGCAAGTTTTATCTTAGCTTCTTTTCCTTTATCAGAATCGACGATCAGTTTAGCAAGTTCGACTAGAATCTTTGCTATATCATTTTCAGCGATTTGTGCAGCAACCCCGATGAAGACGAACTGCCTCTTTAAGACTCGATCTGAAACTTTAAAAAAAGAAGATAACATCTTCTTCCCTTTATCGGTAGTTATGTACCTTTTTACATTCGACCCAGGGCTAATCACCTCAGAGATCATCTTTAATGATAAAAGTTCCTTCAAGATGAAATATACTGAGCCTGGGCTGGGCCTCCAGTCACCATGTGTACTAAGAGAGATCTGATTTGATATGTCTGTGCCACTTAAAGGCATTTTAGACGCAGTCTTTAGGATGAAAATTTTGAGCAAGCCCCTTGGCGCACTTAGAAAATTTGATGAACTCAAACCCAATCAATTCAAGAATTGAGATTAATAATCCTTGTGCCTCCAAAATCAACGGGTTAAAATCTTAACAATAACAATTTGAGAGATTTTGAAATGAAGTCAAGAAGCGCATCCCAGAGAATGGGCCAAGTCTTAGTAACTTCTTTTCTATATTTTGAAAACCGTGCTCCAAGTTTTTCTCCGATTTCTATATTTTTTAAGATACTATTATCTCTAAGCTCACACTTATTATTATGAACGATCAAAAAGAATTGTTTAATATCTTCCAGTCTAATGACAATCCCACATGTTTGTTTGGCAGGTGGGATACACGGCTCAAGATTATCTTTATTCCATTATTTTGATATCCCTATTCCGTTATGTATCACATACGGATAATAACTAACAATAACAACTAACAAACTGGTAAGTTAGAGAGAAGTTAACACTGTTTATATAAAACTATATTATAATGATAATTGATCACAAATGTCGGAAGATGAACTGAAACGAGTAATTAATGAAGAGGAAGTAAGGATTGAAAATTTGGCAGAGTTTCGGGAAGCCTTAGCAAAACTTATTGAAAATCCAGAGCTTTTTAAAGAAGTTGTTGAAGCTGTTGAGAAGCGTGATGCGGAAAGATTTCAGACGGTGCTGTCTAGACTAGGAATCCTCAAATACTGCTTTTGGATCTGCCGCTGGTTCTGCATCAAAATATGGACATTTGTCTGTACACCGCTTTGCCCACCCGATGTGAAGCCGATCAAACCGACAGTTGAGGAGATGCTCAAGTTTGGAGAGGCAACGGTGAGGCTGGCCGCCAATGAGGAGGCTTTCAAGGCTCTTTTTGATGCTTACAAGAGGCAGGACGCCGAAAAGTTCCAATCCATACTTGCAGAATGGAAGATGATGCCTTACTGTAGACAGTTCTGCCACTGGTTCGCTTACTTCTATTGTCGGAGGATTTGCAGGATCTTCTGCCCTCGCATGCCTGTCATTACACACGTGGGCAATATCCCTACCAGTCAGATTGACGCCGAGGGCTATGCGAACGGTCCTAGCCAGCCGGGAGGGAAAACCGATCCACGCAATGTCACAATAGGGCGTGGCGACCACCCTTTCGGCGGGGAGGCGGAGATACGGGGAGTTTTCCAAATAGCCAACCCTGACAAGTACAAGGTTGAATATTCCTCGGACCTAGTCGCATGGACTCCAATCACGACGACGATTCACGAATGGTGCGGATTCGACATATTGAGAGGAACGGTGGGGGGGTGGTACAATGTGGCGGAAATGTGCAACATGAACTATCTGACGGACTGGATAACCCCCAGCGGAACAGGGAAATATTATCTTAGGCTGACGGTTAAGAACACCATTGGAGCAGAGTTCGTGAGTGATATTGTAGCC
>JAKLZD010000074.1 GCA_024256245.1 Candidatus Methylarchaceae archaeon HK01M | reverse complement strand
AAAAATTCGCTCAGAATGTAGATAAAGCCGCTCTAGAAAATGTGACTTATGAACCTTGTATCCCTTATTTTGGATATCTTCCTAGGAAACCTGATGTCAGGCATCCGGTATAAAGAATATTATTATAAAATATTAGATTTTTCTATTTGTGAGGGAGTTAGAAATTTATATATAGTCCCACTCCCGGCGCTATCATTTCGCGCTTTTTACACGCTTCTTTGGTTTTGTCTGTTTTTCTTCTGATGGTATAGCTAAAGTTGCCTAACCCTCATCGGAGCTATCATCATCTCCAGAAAGGCGTGCCATACTTAGGTTGGGGAGAACATTTCTCCTATGAATGTGCGAAGCTGCCGATCCGTACAGTTACCAAATCCTAAAAGATGGAATCGAAAATTCGAATCTCTTGTAGCGCTAAAACCGATGTAGCAAACGTAAAATCAGTTATCTTGATGTGGCTCTAATTCCACCCCAACCTTTCCCTTTAAAGTAATCTTATTTTTAATGAAATTAGAATAGTAAGCGTAAACTTCAACTCCTTTCGAAGCAGCGTCTCGAAGAATTTTTCCAAACTGTGGATCTGTTTCGTCGTTGGGCGCCAAAAAGAGGGCATCGGTTCTTTGAACGATGAAAAGCACACACGCCCTATAGCCCTCTTTCTTACTCTCGATTAGATCCCTCAAATGCCTCCTTCCCCTCTCAGTCTTAGCGTCAGGAAAGAGGGCTACCCTATCTTTTACCAGAGTACATGACTTTACTTCTAAAATACATGGCTCATGCCCGTTGATCAAAAGGAAGTCGAATCTGGAGTATCTGTAAGCATATTCTGGCTTTATTATGTTGTATTCTGAAAGCTCTTCTATGTCTCTATTTTTCAAAGCTTCTAAAACTAATCTGTTGGGCAGTCTAGAATCGACGGACACCGTCTGGCCTCTATGGAAAACTCCTATGAGATCGTAAGAAGTTCTTCTTTTCTCTTTGAATACCTCTCTAAGAAGAACTTCTTTTCCTGGAGTTAAAAGTTCATACATTCTTCCGGGGTTGGGTAAAAAACTTGGTAGGATCATATCTTCGACTTTTACGAGGGCTAAGAAACGATTTCGTCTCTCTTGAAAAAGACCTTTAAGGGTTCTTCCTTCGATCTTTATGAAGCTGATCAACGTCTGACTTTCTCCGATGTACATAGAAACGATACAGAATTGGGATAAAATTCAACTTTAAAGACTTAAACCTTTCCTTAGAGCCTTGTGGATGAGACCTCTCTGGCGCATCGCCTTGGACAACGAATCACATAAAGTCGATGTTGAAATTGGTAGTAAGAATAGAAAGAGCTGAAATTGTACAAATTTATATCATACTTTGCATTTCAGGAGAATAGAAAGAGTTGCAACGTTCCCTCTACGAACTTCATGGTCATAGGTTGGACAAGAATTACAAACTTCAAATAGATATCAAGCAAAGGCATTACTTCGAGCAGAAGTACTTCGAGCTCTTCATCTTAGACGAGGATGGATGTAAGTTTCATCCACATGTATTCACGGGTATCTATAGTGCTGGCCGTAAATCATCTGGAATCAAAGGATGGATAGACGGGGATTACTATGAGAAAGTATCATCTGATAAAGTAACTCTAAATCTTCAAGACTTAGGGGTGGATCTTAAGCTCTTCAAGAAGATCGGTGGCTTGATCCAAAATGGAGGGAGCCTGATGATATCTTATACGATGTTCTGGGGAGAGAGTGAAGTACATAAGAATACCTCTCGAGCTTTGGACTTGGGGGTACCCCACATAGCCACTCCTATAGGATATCTGATTTTTCATGCCGGTTGCTGGGCAGGCTTCAAAGATTGGTATTTTCCAGAGGGAGGGAATGAAGGACCGAAGAAACTTCAGGGATTCAAACCTCTCAATAGAGAAGATGCGCTTAGAAGGGCTGGAGAAACGATCAAGTTACTCAAAGATTTCATTGAGAGAAAGGGAGATCTTTCTGATCTTGAGCTTACTGCTAATGAGAGATCTAAAGAGATAATAGATGCTCTAGCTACTCGCTTTTATTATTAACGATAAAAATTACAATAATGAACAGGATGGTATTCTTTGAATGATACAGAATCGAATCCTTGTCATCGAGACCTAAATCTTTTATACTTATAACCATATAATATTCAGGTTTTTCTCATGAGTGGAATTGAACTAGACGATTTCTTCAAGCCGATCTACACAAAAGGATCTGATGGCATAACGTTGTTTAAGATGTTCATAAATGGAGTTTGGTTCACTTCCCTCTCAGAGGAGATGATAGATGTAGATACTCCTATAGATGGCAGTGTCATAGCGAAGGTAGCAAATGCAAGCAAGGAGGATGTTGAGAGGGCGATAGATGCTGCTTATGAAAGCAGGCAGAAGATAAGAGCTGTCCCAGGTATAGAGCGCATCGAGATCTTTGAGAAGGCCAGTGAGCTCCTATCAAGATACTTGGACGATTTTGTAAGAACATTGATGCTGGAAGCTGGAAAGCCCAGAAGGGATGCCGAAGGAGAAGTAAGAGCTACAATAGATAGACTCAAGCTTACTATGCAAGAATCAAGAAAGATATTTGGTGAGTATGTTCCAGGCGACTGGTCAGACGATGCCACAGAGAAGATAGCCTTAGTTATTCGAGAGCCTGTAGGGGTTGTAGTTGCTATATCTCCTTTCAACTATCCTCTCTATATAGTGTCGGCGAAGATAATTCCTGCCCTCTTGGCAGGAAACACAGTAGTATCAAAACAGTCGAGCGAGAATCCACTGTCGTTACTCCTCTTCGCAAGAATCCTAAAAGAGGCCGGAATACCGGATGGAACTCTAAACGTAGTTACAGGAAGTGGTACGATCGGCGATCATCTTGTACCTAGCGAAAAAGTAAGCATGATCAACTTTACTGGAAGTACGGAAGTTGGAAGTTGGATCGCTAAGATCGCAGGCCTTAAAAAACTACATCTTGAACTGGGAGGTAAGGGAATGGCTATAGTCCTTGATGATGCTGATCTGGACCTTGCAGCCAAAAAATGTGTTGAGGGATCTCTAAAGAATGCTGGACAGAGGTGTGATGCCATCAGCTCAGTTTTGGTAGCTGAGAGCATAATCGATAAATTTGTCGAAAAGGTAATAGAAGTGGTAAAGGATTGGAAGCATGGAGACCCTAGGGATCCATCCACTAAAGTCGGTCCTGTCATAAACATTAGAGCAGCCAAAAGGATCCAAGGATTGATCGATGATGCAAGAGCCAAAGGAGCAAAATTGCTTGTGGGTGGAAGCCATAAAGATTGCTACTTCGAGCCTACAGTGCTTTACGATGTACCATTAGAAGCTAGGATTGCGTGGGAGGAGACCTTTGGACCAGTCATCACTATCATAAAGGTAAAGGACGAGGATGATGCTATAGAGATAGGCAAGAAGTCAAGATACGGACTGGATTCTTGCGTCTTTACAAATAATTTTTACAAGATGTGGAAGATCGCTAAGAGGTTGGAGACAGGAGAGGTGACCATAAACGATCTTCCTAGGCATGGCGTGGGCTACTTCCCTTTTGGGGGTTCGAAGGAATCTGGAATAGGTCGGGAAGGTATTGGATACAGCATAGATGAGATGACAAATCTTAAGACAATAGTCTTCAACCTAGAACCTGCAAAGCTTGGAAAGGTTAGAAGAATATATAGGGCTTAAGATTTATAGCTCAGGAAAATTCAAGTAACCGAATATAATGACATTTTTCCTTTTCTTCAACCCTTTTTGTCTTTAGACAGTTTTATGCATCGAAGTTCCTGAAGATAGGGAAAAATCAAGACTCTGGCAAGATTTTTAAACTTAAGCAAGTATCTTATAGACGATATCCTTCTCCCTAACTCTCTCTGCCATCTTTAATCCGATCAAATTTCCAGCCTCTGCAGATTGAACATTTTCATGCTCTATCTGCATCGACTCTACGATCTGCTCGAAGTTCGTTGTACTCCCCTTTATCAGAATCTTATCGCCAACTTTAAGAGGTGCCTTCAACTTCACGATAGAAACCTCTATCTTAGGGTAATAATGTAAAATCTCTCCTACTTCTCTCATCTAGACCTACCTCTATCAATCTGAAGTATATAAAACTTCATACTATTAATTCCTTTCTTTGGAAGAGATCGGAATTATACTGATGTCTTTGTTCAGGTTCGATACATGAAATAAATTTATGCTATCATCCAATTCCTAAAGATTTTGCCAGTCTTATCGCATTGTTATTATTATCTTCTGTCAATTTTCCAGCCTGAAATTTCTCGCCAAAGTACAAATAATCTGCTATATTTCGTCTATCCCCTATCGTTGTGAAGATCAGCTTTGAATGCTCAAGATCTTTGCTATGAGCAGCGTTAGTCAAGATGATGCCTTGATCTATCTTTCCATGCTCTACAATCTCTAGCATGTCCTCTATCTCCTGTCTTGTTAGGTGCTCCTTTTTCGTCAGCTTCACACTCACTACGATCTTTTTGCCATCTTTCTCCTCCAGATATATATCTGCTAAGCGATAGCTCCTTGATCCACTTGGTGTGTCGATCCTCTTTGATGCTCCATGGGCATAGAAGATGAAATCTTTCATGAATAAGTAGTATCCTAGGTTTCGAATTGCTTTAGTTAAATTGACCGATACCTCTTCAGGCGTCTTCATATCAGTCCTAAGAATTCTTAGATAATCTTGGATTGGAATATGCATGATGCTATCCCTTAGTTCTGCTGTAGGCCGAATTTTGATAATAGCTTCGACGAAGTGCTCTTCATTCAATCTTCGCCTCCCTTTAGCCAGCTCTAAGGCCTCTCTCATCAAAGCAAGAATGTCCCTAATTTCACTCATGCCCAACTCACTATAAGTGTACTTTATGAGGTACTTGAGAACCTCTCCATCCTCTTCTGTAATGTTAGCATTATAGAACTTCAGATACTCTTTGATTATTTCCCAGATTTCTCCAGGATCGTCAGGTTGTGACAAAGAATACGTGAATGGTGCTCTTCGAAGCCGGTCGGCAAGCGAAGGATCAATCTCGCCTATCTCTCTATCTGCTTCTGACCTTAAGATCGTTATCAAGATCACCCCAGGCGGTTTTTCGTTTATTATGGCTTTCAGTCCCTCCATTAAGGGCTTAGTAGCAGAGATCTCGTCTATTTCTATCAACAAAACTCTGCCAGAGATACATGAGATGCTGGCAAACCCCTTTAGTTTTTCCAAGGCTTCATTAAAATCCTTTACCTCTAAAAACCAGCGTAAATTTTCGGATAATACGTTAAAAGCACACTCTAATGCTGCTTTATCGACCACCTGTGGCAAAGCTCCTTCAAGGAAAGATAAGTTGGCAGTCCGTCTTTTGTCGATGATATCTTTAGCTATGTACTTGGGCTTTCTTCTAAATATCCTATCAAATATGCCGATCTTTAATACTTTCATGGCATGCCTATCTCCCCCCTCTGCCCTTTCTCCAATCTTCAAGAGAAGGCTACTACGCACTC
>JAKLZD010000043.1 GCA_024256245.1 Candidatus Methylarchaceae archaeon HK01M | reverse complement strand
TCTAACCTCAGCTTCGCTCTTAGACTTAGGAAGTATCTTCGCTCTAAGATACGGTCCATTGTTGAAGGTGTGGCTGAGCAGGTTGGTATAGAAAAACACCTCTTTCCAAGGAAGCCGAAAGAACTCTCCGCTGGCCAGCAACAGAAGGTGGCAGTAGGTAGGGCGGTAACTATACCACCGAAAGTGTTGTTGATGGATGAGATCAGGAGATTACACAGGGAACTGGGAACAACAACTGTTTATGTGACCCATAACTTGGTGGAGGCTATGACTCTAGCCGATAGGATAGCGGTCATGAATAAGGGATCTATAGAACAGGTGGATACACCTATAAGAATCTATAAGCATCCGGTAAACGACTTCGTCGCTGACTTCATTAGATACTTCGACTTCAGCTACCAGTTAGCCAAACGTAAGATGCTTAACCACGTCTAATAGTTGGCTAAGCTACCTAGCAGCAATGAATGTTTCCAACTGAATTTAATATCTCGTAACTTCAAAGGTATTAATTAGTGTAGGAGTAAACTTCATTTGAAACAACATTTTAATACGCAGTTAAGAGATGCTATTCAAGAATGTCATGTGATACACCATATTCTCACAGATGATGGAGTTTACCCGAATAATGAAGTACTTCCTCTCTTGGCGTATCAAGGTGTCTTGAAATCAACAAGGGAGAATAAAGCCGATATTTTTGAAGCCTTGTTTGAGGCAAACCAGTGGGGCGGTTCTTGGCGTAACGGTGTTTACGGGTTCCATCACTATCATAGTACGGCTCATGAAGTTCTAGGTGTTTTCAGTGGAACTGCTAAAGCCCAATTTGGAGGCGAAAAAGGCATCAGATTAACAGTGAATAGTGGTGATGTACTGGTTATCCCTGCAGGAGTAGCTCATAAGAAACTGGGTGGCAGTTCAGATTTTGGTGTTGTAGGATCCTATCCGTTTGGTCAATATTATGATATGTGTTATGGGAAGCCAGGAGAACGTCCTCAAACAGACCGAAATATTACTCGTGTTGCTCTTCCAACATCGGATCCTATCTATGGTCTAAAAGGCCCTATAATCGATTATTGGTTAAAGTAACCTCTATTTAGCTAGCTAAGGAGAGTTGATTGAAAACGGAAGGTTACCAACGCTTTCTAGTTACAGGATTTAAGCCCTTTAATCCCTTGGAGTTGGCAAGAGAAACAGAAAGAATAGTGACCAGAGACGGCCAGGAAGGAATGGAGAGAAAATATACAGGCTTTCAATCAAGACCAGTGTACGGAGGAATAGCCTCTGGATATGCGGTCGGATGCTGCTTACGCTGCGTCTATTGTTGGTCAGATTGGTCACGAGATCTTCCGGATAAACTTGGAAAATTTTACTCTCCACGCGATGTTGCGCAAAAGCTTTATAAAGCTGCTAAAGAGGGGATACCAGAGCCACACTGGAGAAAACGCATTCCTCAAATCGGTAAACTTCGCCTTTCAGGATGTGAACCTACCCTTGGAAAAGAACATTTACTTTCAGTCTTGGAGCATCTCGAAGAGTCCCGTTACTCCTTTTACTTAGAGACCAATGGCATATTATTTGGTGCAGATAGAGATTATGTAAAGAAATTATCAAGGTTCTTAAACTTCATCTATGTTCGAGTTTCATTTAAAGCTGCAACTCCTGAAGGTTTAACTCAACGCACCGGAGCCATTGGCGAGTATTATGAACTGCCCTTCAAAGCACTACGATATCTTCTAGATGAAGGAATCTACACAAGAGCTGCGGCAATGACAGATTCTAAGATTATGCCTGAAGAAGAGAAGAAAATGTTAATAGAAAAGTTGGAGGAGATAGATCCGAAAGCAAATTACTCCAAAACTTTAGAAGAAGAAACCATAGATACTTACGATACAACTATGAAACGATTAAGAGGCTTCACGGACGTAAACTATGCGAAGAAACTTGAGGAAGAGCTACTAAGATATGGATAAAATAGGCGCATAAAAAGAACAGACTAAACGCGAGAAATACACGAGCTACTGTAGTCGTTGCTACAGAACATCGAAAAAGCCTGCGTAAATCCGAAAATAAACTAGCTGTCAGCTAGATTAATACATATATGGTTTTGCTGGTGCTTTGGGGGAAAATGATAGAATTCCATCTGAACCGCCTTCTATCTGTATACCAGCACATGACTGTGTGAGATCTAGAGAACCTGGATCTCCTGGTGTTCCAGATGTCCACGATCCATCATAAAATAATTCCCAACCGTTTCCAATATTGAAATAGGGTTCAACGGTATAGGAGCCATCGAGATTCTTCCAGAGTACTATCTTAAGATCATATTGCGCTGTAATATCTCCTGGATTGAACCCATGACTGCTTCTTACGATCCAACTCCAACTATCTGATGGTAAGACAGTATAGAATTGGAGTAGATGTCCTCCTGAACCATAAAAGTCGATATGTATTTGGATGCCTATTGTCTCCCATCCAGAGCCTGACCCGCGATCTTGAATAAAGATTTGGCACGCTTTTGAGGAAGTTCCCTGCACGATACTTGAGTCATCGATGGCACTCCATGTGAAAATCCATACTCTTCCATTGCTTAGATTAAGGTGGCCCCTATCTTTCCCATGATCACGATACCAGTAGTAGGTTCCTGCAGGTCCACTGACGCTTTGTGCAAGTATGGGAGTGATACTAATACTTACAAGAACCAACACTGTTAAAATTGTGAGAATTTTTATGGTCATTCTAAAATTCCTTTTTCGCCAGTTTCTGGCTGGTTATAACAGTAATTCATTTTCTATATTTAAATTTTCACTCCACTCATATTCTTAAATCCACCATTCTCAAGATACGAGTACGTGACGTTTCTTGGGTTTAACAGGTGAAGAAGTTAAGAAACAGCGGTTGATGAAG
>JAKLZD010000075.1 GCA_024256245.1 Candidatus Methylarchaceae archaeon HK01M | reverse complement strand
TCACATCACAGGTGATTGGAAAAGATTCTGGAGACAAGCAATATGGTATGGCAGAAGCTATGGTACGAAATCCTATTTACCGATTAGACAGACTAATAGGAACCCATTGAAATCATTTATTAGAGCTGTGGATGCGAGTCTTAGATACAAGGACATTAAATTATTTGCTGCTATCTTTGGCAATATGTTATGTGCAACGATAGGTAGATTGACGAGATTTGCGGTCAAATAGACCTAATAGTAATATCACATACGTGAAGATTTTGATATTCTAAAATGCCCTTTCTTAGTTTCTTGGGTTTTCCAAGCCCTTTCTTTTCTATGTTTCGATATGCATCATGATTGTTTTTGATTAAGGTAAGCCAATTTCGGGTTGAAATCTATACGAAGCTTGCCTATATGGCGAAGTTAAAGTTTTAAGAATTAATGACACTTGTAATAAATATCCTAATCATTCCACGCAACCTGCAAAAACAGGGGTTTTTCCAATGCCAGATCCAGATCACGAAAAAATGATTAAATGTATTCAAGAATGGCTTAGGGGGTACTTAGAAAAGAGTGGTGCTCAGGGTTTCGTAATAGGTCTTTCGGGCGGTCTTGATTCCTCGACTACTGCAGTTCTTTGCCGTAGAGTAACCAAAAACACACTCGCTCTTCTGTTGCCTTGCGATTCTAGTCCTCAAGATTCTGAAGATGCTCGCATTATTGCGAAGGAATTTGATATCCAGACAAAGACATATGATTTAACGCCAGCTTATACGACTCTTCTTAGGATATTCGGAACATCTAGCAATCATAAGACAATCCATAATAGTGCCTTTTCAAATATTAAACCTCGCCTTAGAATGATTGTACTCTATTATGTGGCGAATACCCTCAACTATCTTGTAGTGGGAACAAGCAATCTCACGGAGCTGGCCCTGGGTTATTTCACAAAATACGGAGATGGAGGAGTAGATATATTGCCGTTGGGCGGTCTTCTAAAACGAGATGTCAGGAAAATCGCAGAAATTCTTGAAATACCCAAGAAAATCATATGTAAACCTCCCTCTGCAGGTCTTTGGCCAGGACAAACCGATGAGAAAGAATTGGGAGCATCATATGAGATTCTGGATAGAGTAATAGCTAATGAAGACATTTCAGATGTAGATGAAGGATTAGTTAAGAGACTAAACAGGATGAAAATGTCTAATAAACATAAGCGATTACCGCCTCCGGTATGCAACTTGTGAAGGCGTATTTCACTAGACTCATTGCTAACCCATAAATAATGGCCTTTTCCACCACCCAATATGGATAAGACAGTTCACTGAATATAGCTAGCCTCAATCTCATACTTCCCATATCTAGAAAGTTTTATATTCCTAAAACTTCGGGGTTATCTTGAGACTTTATCTAGCTTTTTATTTTGATACCTTAATAGAGACCTTCTAGTCAAAAATGCTCTCTCTATTGCTAGCGGCAGGTAATCTATTACGCTTAATAACCAATAATAACTTATTATCTTTCAAGAAAGAGGGAGATGAGCTCTTTTGAGTTTTGTTGAGAAAGATGTATTGGTCACCGGTGGGGCAGGTTTCATCGGCTCTAATTGCGTCAAGACCTTAGCAAAAATGGGAGCAAAGGTTAGTGTTCTTGATAACTTTCAAAGTGGATCTATAGAAAATCTTAAACACGTTATGAACAAGATTAGGTTGGTAAATGGTGATGTCCGGGACTTCAAGAAAGTGAAGCGCTTAGTTGATAATTGTGATTCTGTGGTGCACTATGCTGCTAACGCCTCAGTCCCTGCCTCCGTAGATAATCCAGTGTACGATTTTGAAACCAATGTTTTGGGCACTCTCAATATTCTTGAGGCAGTTCGTCAGAGTAGGAATGATGTAGCTATTGCTTATGCATCTTCAGCTGCGCTTTATGGTGAGCTCACAAAAACCCCCCTAAAAGAAGATTTATGTACCAATCCCGTTTCTCCTTATGGAATTAGCAAACTATGTGGCGAGAATTACTGCAGACTGTATTACAAGACATATGGTGTGAAGACTGTTTCTTTGAGGTACTTTAACGTCTATGGACCTCATCAGTCACGGTATGTGATGTTTGATTATCTTCGTAAACTATCTGATAATCCAAATAGGTTAGAGATATTAGGATCCGGGAAGCAAGTTCGTGATTTCATTTATGTTGCTGATGCTGTAAGTGCTACTTTGATGACTATGGGCATTCCATCTGCTTATGGAGATACTTTTAACGCCTGCACGGGCGTAGGGACCTCTGTGTTAGACATCGCTAAAACCATGCTGGATCTCTTAGGTCTGAAAAATACAGAAACTGTATGTACAGGCAAGAGTTGGGAGGGAGATGTGGATATTCTAGTTGGGGACCCATCTAAAATTGACAGTTTTGGATTCAGACCCAAGTATTCGTTAAGCGAAGGCCTTCGAGAACTAATCAAATGGTATACCAAGGTTTTTCCAACAAAGTTACGTCTTATCTAATATGCTTGAGGTTTAGGCGATTTTGAATAATAGATTCCTGTATTGTGTTCCCTAGAATAAAGTCTGAAAAACATTTTTAATACCTGCAACCATATAGATTCCATATCGATCTGTGGTGGTTCTAATGAATCCTTGGCTTGTAAATATTCTCGCCTGTCCAATTTGCAAGCATCATCCGTTGAGAACCTATTTCTACAGTTGGGAGACACCAGATGAGGAAATTAGAAAAGTCTCTAATAGGAAGCCAAATGCTTGCGTAAACACTCGCACCTTAGAAGCGCTAGTTCGAGAGTTTGCAGAGGGTATCATTAGTCTTCCAGCTCTTGATGCTATCGAGGATTTGAGTGGAAACAAAATGACTTCTCAATTTGCAGCAAGTGCAAAAGATACTGCCATACGGCTTGAGAAGGCCATTAAGAACTCTAGGAAAAGTGGAAAGGAAGTGTTGAAGAACTCTGAGCCTGATTTGAATATGGTACATTCTTATTTTCATTTGATTTCGGTAGCAGAAGGTCTTCTTTTATGCGATGGCTGTGGCAGGTGGTACCCAATCGGTAGCAGTGTTATAGGCGTTCCTGAGATGTTACCGGACGATTTACGACGTAAGAAGTCCGACATAGCTTTCTTGAGAAAGTGGAGAAAGCATTTGCCTGAAAAGGTGTTGAGTAAAGGCAAACCCATCAGTTTGACTAACAGTTCTCGTAAACAAACATAGATGGGTTCTGTCTTAATATCTTCTTCAAGCATTCATTCTGCCCTTCCTAAAAGACTGCCAACCGGCCTGAACTACCAGCAAAAAGTTTTTTAAGGATCTAATCTTTCAAAATCTCAAGACCTTCAAAATCTCAAAGGTTGAGATTATGGCATTGATAATGATAGAGCTTTGGGAGATTCTCTTATTCTTGGCTTCCTTAGCAGTCTTCATTTATTTGTATATATTAACCGGCCGTGATCTACGCGCTAGTCGAAAAGATTTGTGGTCTACTCAGGACTCGACTGCTTTGGCGCTCCGCTATCTTTTCTTTGGCTCAATAAATGCCTTTCTGATATCGGGTTTACTAGTGTTTTCAATTTTAGTTTTGAACATTCTCTTTGAGGGACTTGCATCTGCAATCTTGGGAATATCCCCTATTATCCCACTAGTATCTCTTGTCGCGTCCATGGCCTTTGGCATCGCTTACGGGATAGCCAAAAGTAAGCATCTGTATGATCTTGCTGATGAAGAGGTCTATGGGTTCAAACCTTGGTGGGCTCGTCACCAGAAACTGCGAAAGGCTTTAAGTTTTCCTCTATACCTAAGCACCGGAAATTACCGTCGGTGGAGAAATGCTCAACTGACTCCAAGGAAGTTGCGAAGGCTCAAACGCGATATAGATAGATCTTTTACAAAAACCCGTGAGGATTTGATAGGGAGAGATCAAGAGTTCCAGACCATAATGTCTAGTGTCCTATATCATACGGTCAGAGATGAGCGTATTCGTGAGGTTTTAAGGAGTAATCCGCCTTCTAAATTCTTTATTCTTAAAGGGATGACCGGAACTGGCAAAACGTTATTGGCCGATGTATGTATGCGAGAAGGTGTGCTAAGAGGAATCAAGAACCAAACTAATGTTGTAGCACTTTCGATAAAGGGCTCAGATGTCTTTAATCCATACTATGGTCAGTCCGCAAGAAATCTTAGCTCAATCTTTAGGGCAACTCTGAATACTCCAAGTGTGTTGTTTTTTGATGAGTTTGACAGCTTTGCTAAGAGCGTGAGAAAGGGCGAATCTCATTGGGCTCAATTAGAGGATTTGAGGGTTCAGACTACATTCATTGAGGGATTGAAGAAAGTCTTAGATACGGAATCTAGAGTTGTTGTCATAGCAGCTACGAATTCCTATGAATCGGTCCGAGATGACATTAGACGACGTGCCTTTATGATGGATCTTGATCAGAATGTAAGTAGCGAGATGTTGACGGCCGTATTGAACGCAGAATTGGAGAAGAACGGATGGACCTATCTTGATCCCGAAGAGATAATCGAAGCGCTTGAGAGGTCGGTGAGCGTATACCGACAAACTCAGCTGACTCCTTTTGACATTATTGATGCTTGTCAAAAGGTAAGGAATCTGAAGATAGAGCCCATACGAAAGACCATATTCGAACTTGCGGAAACACCTGTTGAGACAAAATACAGGGTTTCCATCGATGATTTCAAGACTATTGCCAGAGGTTTGAGGGGATACCTTGAAAAGGAGAAGAGTAGCGAGGTTATGACCTCGGTTCTCAGAATAAAGCCTGCTGTAACCTACAGAGATGTTGGTGGCCTCTATGGCATAAAGGAAAAGATCTTCAAAAGCATCTCTTTGAGTCTTCGTCCAGATTTAGCAACAAAACTTGGTTGGATTCCTCCGAAGGGCTTTATTCTGTGGGGAGAACCCGGTTGTGGCAAAACTCATATATCTAAGGCGATTGCAAAAGAGAATA
>JAKLZD010000080.1 GCA_024256245.1 Candidatus Methylarchaceae archaeon HK01M | reverse complement strand
GGCGTTATTTATCGTCGCTAAAAAACGGCTTTAATATGATGACCTTCTGAAGTATGTCCTCTGGATGAATTTATTCAGCGATAACCATTCTCTCTTCACCAGTTCAGAAAGTCAGGATTATGAGGGTCTTCGATCAGTTCGTCATCTTTGTCTACATTAACCAATACCATTTCGTCTTTAATGTCTCCGTAAGCCGAGTAATCTACAAGAAAGCTCTCTTCCTCTTCTTCCAGATAGGGTATGAAGTCAAGGATGAGTTTCCCGTCCTCCTCATTAACCTTGGATTTCCTCAGGTTCTTTATGGCGTTCTCTAACCTGTGCTGATAATTTTGTATATCCTTGCTCTGAGCACTTATAATATTCCTATAATAAAAAAGAGATTTGAATTTCATAGGTAATGCTCCGGGCGGGATTTGAACCCGCGATCAATGGCTCGATTGGCCTCCCATCTAGAGATGAGATAAGGCCATTATGCTTGTCCTGGCTACACCACCGGAGCACCAAAAATAAAATCAGAAGATGGTATTTTACCCTTTTGGTAGAACTTACTTGCATGATAGAGAGGCTAAGGCGTTCTTTAAGCTTCTCATATAATCTACAAATGGCAACAATGGGGTTCAGAATCCATCCTCTGATCCAATAGGATTTGAAGAAAATAGAAACGTGGCTAAAAAAGGAAGTTCAGTTATGAATTTACCGAAAGAAATATTCTTTTGATTATCCGCTATTTGATAATAATAAGGACCTTATCGAATCTAAAGAATGTTAAGTAACATATTTATTCGAGCCTTTTTCTGAATTCTATTATAGGAGACAAGCTCTTGAGCACCGAATCTGATGCGCTCATAATAGATTCTCTGAGCAAATCGTTTGGGGATATCAAAGCCGTTCGTAACTTGAGTCTCGATGTGAAAAAAGGAGAAGTTCACGGGCTTCTTGGACCGAACGGATCAGGAAAGAGTACAACAATGAAGATGATTTTGGGACTCATTAGACCTGATGCAGGAAGTATATATGTCAATGGATTGAATCCCGAGAAAGATCCAACAGAAGTAAGAAGGATCGTAGGTTATGTACCTGAATCTCCACGCTTATACGAGTTCCTGACTGGGATAGAGTACCTCGATTTCATCGCAGACATTCATGGACTCGACGCCGATACGAAAAGGAGGCGTATCAAGGAGTTCTTAGAAGCTTTGGAGTTGGAAGGTAGAGAGAATGAAATGATAAGTGGCTATTCCCAAGGGATGAAGCAGAAGATAACTATCATTGCTGCACTCTTACACAAACCTAAGTTGCTCATTCTTGACGAACCTCTCAGCAATATCGACCCAAAGTCTGCTAGGATAATTAAGGACCTCATCAATGGACTATCAAGGGAGGGAGTTGCTACCATCTTCAGCACACATGTCTTGGAGATAGCCGAAGCGATCTGCCAGAGGCTCACGATAATGTCTCAAGGTGAAGTCCTAGCAAGCGGAACACCGGTACAGTTGCGTGAACTTGCTGGCATGCCAGGGTCGGGTCTTGAAGATGCCTTTCTTAAGTTGACGGGAACAGGAGATATTCAAGAGATCGTAAAAGCTCTGCTCTAATCTGGCGGCTCTATAAATTTAAAGAAACTTCAAAGTGGGCCGAAGTATTATTACTTCTTTCTATGATATGCCGTAAATCAGAGATATTCAACTAGATAACCTCAAGTGACGTCATGGATCGGCTTTCCTTATTTGAGGCTACTCCGCCTTTCTATGAACCAAAGACGTAACTTTATTATAAGAATATTCGGACTAAATTAAAGATCCAGCTCAAGATAATAACTTATATTGAGTACTCTTTAAGAATTGCCGAGACTCCCGATAATGCGAATCGATATGCGGCATAACAGATAACACCAGTCACAAGTATTGTAATGAAAATGACTACTGGCAGAATCAGCATTTGAGGTTGAAATATTATATAAATAACCGAGGGCATTATGGTCGAGGCCGCTAGCGCTCCATAAATGAAAAAGAATATCACAAATCCCATAGGTCTGAAGAAACGACTACGAGGGATAACCCTGAAGTCTGGATATCTGGCTCCAACCGCCAAACCTACCAATGCAGACTCTACCAAGAGACACAACGCCACAATAGTGAAGGATATAAGAAAACTTATACTGGGTTGCGTCAGGACGACCAACAATCCTATTACTGCGAAAAGTATGATCAAAGAAGGCAAAAGAACGAAAGCAAACTTCGCCTTGGTAATCTCCTTTTCCTGAATAGGATTAGAGAATATGTTCCAGAGTGCATCCCCCTCCGCTCCAATGCTGGCGAGTGAGAGCGAACCAGCAAAGATGATAGGGCCCAGCAAGAGCATGAGAGAGAGGATTTCGATTTCTTCTATGGGAACAGCGGCATATATGATCGTTAAAAATATTGGTACCGCTATAAACATAGTCATCTCTCTTCTACGTGTTAAGGACTTGAAATCCTTTCTGATCAGGGCAGCTTCTATCGAGGTGAAGCCAAGGCGCCCTAGGAACCCCTTTGTTTTCGGGGCATACTTGGAAGTCGTCACTCTGATAGAAACTTCGGCAGGTACCCAGTACTTTGCTCTCAGCCTCTGACTAGCCCAGAACAATGTTAAGCCAAATCCAAGACTTAAAGCACCATAGCCAAGACTTAAAGCACCATAGTAAGGAGATCCAAGAATGTTAGCTATCAAAGCATTGATCATAGCTAGAGAAGGCCATACGGGAGGGAAGAACCACAGAAAGGGAACTCCTGCTGCTATGGCTTCCAATATTGCGTAAATGTAATTCACTTGAAAGATCATCATAAAAAAGATAAGAAACAAAATGGTGATGACTAGACGGCCGAATATCGCCGACCTACCGCCACGTTTATAAAAAGTCGACGAAACTCTGTTCATTACAGCGCGCAGAACTTCAACAACGAAAGCCCCAATAAATGCAGTAATGAGGCTTAGCATGACGAAAAGAGTCCAAGTCCATATCAAGCCAGCCCAGAGACTCAGGGCAAAAGTCAGACCGAAGACTCCTGCCAGTAACCACGACAAATAGTAGATAGTAGAAATGGCTGAACCGAGGACAAATTCAGATGGTTTGATAGGTAGCCAATTCACCACATCGCTAGAAGACAATCCAGCAGCTTGGCCAAGTTCCCACATTATACCATACAATATTATCATTAACAGAATTATGGAGGGTAAACCTATCAATATCTGTGTTGTAACGAAGTATAGGTCAAACAATTTAGGCAGACCCGTTAACGATAAAAGTGCAAACACAATCATTGCAAGTATCGAGAATACAAGAATGTCGGCCATCACTATGATGATAGGTCTTCTCCAGAAACTTTTTTGAATTCCAATTTTAGAAGAAGTTCTCAACATAGATAGTACAAGTGTGCGAGCAATACGGTAGGATGATTTTATGTTCATAATTAATTCCTCTTGACATTCGAAGGTATTTTACTAAGGGCAGTCGTTTTTATTAATTTATTGTTCTTTTGAATCTTTCTATGTGTTGTAATTTCGGCGGTGAACAAAACTCTAGGAATATATGAGTTTAACTAAGAGCAAAAAATAGGACAGGGGCTAATTCGTGTCCTAATAGGTCGAGATTTAGACTTATTGATATGAAATTTTCCTCATCTTACTTGAATATCATTCCTGTCTCTTCAGACCAAAAGAGCAAGTCCAACTCGTCCATAGGGATATCTATTCGCTTTGAGAACTCTCTCATTTTATCTTCTATATCGATGTAGACCTTTTTGGTGATCGATTTAGGAATTTGGTTGATAACATCATAATCCCTCAGATTTTTCAATATGTGCCTGTCCAGTATCGCAAGACCTTCCCCAAGACCTATGTTCCTTAAGAAATGGCTGGCCTCCTTCATCCCCATACCCATGACATTCTCTGC